>JAKLQR010000104.1 GCA_022013235.1 Thermodesulfovibrionales bacterium
ACCGCCTTATTAAAACATATTTTACTGGAAATGAATACAAAATTACATGCCCTTAACATGGGCATAGAAGGAAAAAGGGGAGGGTTCTAATTAAATGAAAAATAATGCAACGAATGAGGAATAAATAGAACCGTCCCCTTTAGTTCTTTGCAATAGCAACAGTTCACAGAGAAAGATTTATGGTTATTCAAGGCCTCTCTCACTTTCTCCCTATAGCACGCGCATGCAATTACTCCGTATAGGATACTGAGTTCATCCCGAAATAATCGCCTCATCACTTATATTTACATCTCGTACTAATCTTGTCAAAAAGACCGCTCTATAGTATACTTATTGTAGATACAATGAAGGAGGTAGAGCATGACCACAAAGATACAGCAATGGGGAAATAGTCTGGCTTTGAGAATTCCCAAGGCATTTGCCGTGGAAGCAAATCTTCACAAGGGAGCAGTTGTTGACGTTTCCGAAGAAGGCGGTAAAATTATCCTCACTCCCGTCAAGAAAAGGAAATTTACTTTAGAAGGGTTATTGTCAGGGGTGACAAAGGAAAATATCCATCGTGAGGTTAGCACTGGGAAGAGGGTTGGTAAGGAAATATGGTAAAACGGAAAGGTTTTATTCCCAACCGGGGGCATATCGTTTGGATAGATTTTGACCCACAGTCCGGCCACGAGCAGGCGGGGAGGAGACCAGCCTTTGTAGTGTCTCCAGCTGCCTACAATGAAAAGATCGGGTTAGCCTTGTTATGCCCTATAACGAATCAGGTGAAAGGCTATCCTTTTGAGGTTGCACTCTCAAAAGGGACAGGCGTATCGGGCGTCATTCTTGCAGATCAGATAAAAAGTCTCGATTGGAAGAGCCGGAATGCAGAGTTTAATTGCAATGCTCCTTATGAGGTCGTTAATCTTGTCCTGGAGAAACTGGCTACACTTTTATCGTAACAATGCCCTGCTGACTTCAAGTGATGTTTTATTGAATTAAGAAGAAATGTCTCTGACCATATCCCGTTATGTTTGCTTCAAACGGAACCAAATATCATTAACCGCGATGTTTCCTCCCGTAACTGTCGTTGAGCCATCCGATGCCGTTGCATTTGCTTGTGGCTATTATTAATTATATGAGCTCTATCTCTTACTCTTCCAATCCCCACAACGAAGGCCCTTCTGCCTTTACACCGGAAACGTATGCGTTTACTCCCCGGCGGTAAAGTTTTCTGAGCAACCGGGCGATTTTCCCGACAGGATAGGTTTGTGAATCGACTGCCGAGATCGGCATAACCTCCATCGTGGTATTCGTGAGAAATACCTCTTCGGCAGCGTAAAGATCGTTCTTTGTGAACATTCCTTCGTGTACCGATAACCCTTCTTGTCTGGCAAGGTCTGTAACGATCCCTCTCGTTATGCCATCAAGTATTCCGCAGTCAATCGAGGGGGTGCAGAGAGAACCACCCTTATAAAAAAATATGTTGCTGATCGTTCCTTCTGCGAGAAAGGCGTTTTCATTCAGCATGATTGCTTCGTAAGCCCCCTGCTTTTTCGCCTCGATTTTGGCAAGGACATTGTTCAGAAAATTCAGGGATTTAATCTGCGGATTGATCGCTTCCCTGAGGTTTCTTCTCGTTTCCGCAATCATAAGCCTGATCCCGTGTTTGTAGTATGCCTCAGGGTATTCTTTGAATTCCTGGGTAATGATTATGACCGTCGGCTTGGGGCAGAAATCGGGGTCAAGCCCCAGAGAACCCTGGCCCCGGGAAATCGTTAACCGTACATATGCATTGCTTAACCGATTCGCAATAAGGGTCTCGTACAGGGCGATCTTCAGATGGTTGGTGTCGAGGGGGATCGAGAGTCCTATCAGCGATGCGGAACGGAATAATCTCTGGAGATGCTCATCGATTTTAAAGAGAACGCTGTCGTAAACCCTTAAGGTTTCATAAATACCGTCTCCGTAGAGGAACCCGTGATCGAACACAGAGACGACCGCCTCTTTTGAGGGCACAATCTTTCCATTTACATACACATACATACATTTAATTATATCACGGGGAGAAAACCGGGAACGTCTTTGAAAAATCCATCGTTATTAATAATCTCATAATAGTAAATACATAAATGATCCCCCTCACCCTTTCCCTCTCCCTCCGGGGGAGAGTCCCGAAAGCTTTCGGGAATGAGGGGGAGGGTTGGGAGAGGGTGAAATATGAATACTATTTTGAGACCGTTAATAAGTATCTCAATGAAAGGTTTTCCTGAATCAGCGCTGGAAATTCCACTGATGTGTTGAATATTTCTGCGCTTCCAGTTCCTCTGCAAGCCGGGTCTCTTCTGCGGAAGGTCTTGCGCTCTTGAATTGTATGTCAAATACTTCCTCAAAGGCAGACCTGAGCGCACTCTTCAACCCGTCCATCGTGAGAGAAGGAACAATCTCGCGCAGTCCGCACATGGTTTCTCGCAAGCTCTTCGGGTCCGCACAGCGGAAAATCATGGAAACCTCATCATATGCGATGATAGAGGGGATGGATCCCTGTTGCAGCAACCCGTCTCTCCATCTCTTCTGCGCGGACCCTATGATCTTTCTCTCCTGAAACGATATTTCGCCATAGGAAGCGGAATGAAAACAGAGGGGGTTTCGTGAGCGGGGGCCTGTTTTCGATTCGGCAGGGAGTTGCCGCCGCCGCTTCGTTTCCGGGACGATACCGATGCGTGTAAATGCGAGGCCCAGGGCTTTACTGATCTTTGCATAGCTGTCGAGCAGGCCGGAGGAGAACACCCCGGCGTCGGTCTTTGCAGAGAAGCTGTAGGTGAGTTCCTCCCCGTGGAGGACCGCTCGGCCACCGCTCGGTCTCCTTACAACCGGAATATCTCTGCGTGCACAGTATGCAACATCAATATCGCTGCTTCGCTGGAAGTATCCGATGGTGACTGAGGGCCTGTCCCATCCGTACAGTCTCAGGGTAGGCGGGGCGAGTTCTTTCCTCACTGCGATGGCGAGTGCCTCATCAAGAGCCATATTATATGAGGCACTGTTCACTCCATCATCAAGGTAACGCCAGGTGGTATTCATGGGGAACCCTGTCCCAATAATTGTCATTATCCGGCTTGACCGGATAATCCAGTTCTTTTTTCCAGAAACTTTCGATACTGGATTCCCCGATCAAGTCGTGGAATGACGGAAAAAGACCTTATGCAACTTTTAATATTTTTGAAAGTTAATACCATAGATGACTATAAAATGAGGGACATGCTTTTATCAAGGATGCATCACGTGTATTGTCAACGGAAAATTTTGTGTGGTATGCTTAAATATCTGAAAGGATGAAAGAGGTGAGAATGAATACAGTGATGTCGAAGAATATTTTTCATAAAAGCAGTCTCTGTTTTCTCCTGGTTGTGTTCTTTTTTCTGCTGCCCGTGACGGTCCGGGGGGAGACGGTTGACGATGAAATCACCCGGATACAGCAGGCATATGCAAATCTTCAGGACATCAAGGGCAGTTTTGTGCAGAAAAGCTACATAAAAGACCTGAAAAGGACCGATACGTTCAAGGGGGAATTCTACATCAAGCGGCCGATGATGCTGAAATGGTGCTACCGTGGCGAGAATGAACAGGAGGTGTTCATAAGGAACGACGAGATCATCATATACCAGAAAAAAGAGAAACAGGCATTCAAGGGCAGCTTCGACCGGGAAACGTACGGCCAGGCGCCGATAGCGCTCCTGAGCGGCTTCGGAAGGATCAGAGAGGAATTCTCCGCATCCATGAAAAACGGAAAGCTCCTTCTGAAACCCAAAAAGCCGATGGGCGGAATTGTCTCCATTGAACTGCAGACTTCCGGCGAGGGCTTCCCGATACAATCGTTTACTGTCATAGACTCGCTGAACAACAGAATAGACATGGTATTCAGCGACATTCAAATCAATACAGGATTAGAAGAATCATTTTTCACCCCTTCCCTGCCAAAGGGCGTGACTGTTCTTGAGAATTCTTCGTAAACGGTCCTGTGCTGATCCTCGGCATTGATACCTCATGCGATGACACATCTGCCTCTGTAGTTGAAGACGGTGCGGCAGTGCTGTCGAACATTATTTCGAACCAGACCGAGATTCACCGGAAGTATGGCGGCATCGTCCCTGAGCTCGCCTCTCGCCGTCACATCGAAATGATATGGCCGGTTGTTGGCGAGGCCTTAACTACAGCAGGGCTTCGCCCGGAAGATTTGGACGGTATCGCAGTATGCAAGGGGCCGGGCCTGATAGGGTCGCTCCTCATCGGGTGTTCTTTTGCAAAAGCGGTATGCTATGCGAAGGCAAAACCGCTGATTGCGGTGAATCACCTGGAGGGGCATATCTTTGCGGCATTCCTTGAGGTGCCGAGACCGGAGTTCCCTTTTCTCGCCCTCATCGTATCGGGAGGGCATACCTCTCTCTATAAAGTCGAAGGGTTTTCCCGCTATGAAGAGCTGGGGAGGACGAGGGATGATGCGGCCGGAGAAGCGTATGACAAGGTTTCGAAACTTCTCGGTCTTGGCTATCCGGGAGGACCGGTCATCAACAAACTTGCGAGGGAGGGAAATCCGAAGGCGATAGACTTCCCGAGGGCATATCTCCCTGAGTCATTCGATTTCAGTTTCAGCGGACTCAAGACAGCAGTGTTGAATTATGTGAAACAGCAATCAGGGAGCAGAGACCAGTCAGCAGAGAAAACCGGAGACCGACCAGGGAATTCATCCTTCATCCTACATCCTTCATCTTTACCTGATATTGCCGCGTCTTTTCAGGCTTCTGTTGTCGATGTCCTCGTGAGGAAGACGGAATGGGCAATCAAAAAGAAATGGATTAAAAAGGTTGTCCTTTCAGGAGGGGTTGCAGCCAACAGCGAGCTGCGGAGGAGGATGAAAGAGATGGCGGAAGAGCGGAGAGTGGAGCTCTTTGTCCCCTCGCTTTTACTCTGCACTGACAACGCTGCCATGATCGCAGCTGCAGGGTATCACCATCTCATGGCAGGCAACATCGCAGGGCTTGACCTGAATCCGCAGGCATATCTGCCTCTCTGATTTTCACTCACTCGCTCGCTCAATAAATTCTCTGGAGAGTGGCAGAAGGCCCTTCCTATTTGTCATCTTTCTGATCAATACATTCTGACTCAGATTATTTATACACTGATTAAATAATACGGCGGATGCAGTATTTTTGCGGATTTATCCCGATTCTTATCGGGATCCCTCGGAGGGCGATAGCCCGAGAATGAGCAAAATACTGTATCCGCCGTATTCATCCGGGAATTTATGAATAATATGGGCTAACTAAATTCAACCCTGTTTCCGCCTTTTGCTTTTGCCTGGTACATAGCCAGGTCAGCCGCTTTCACCAACTTCTCGGGCGTAGTTATTTGCGGGTCTGGAATACTCGCCACTCCAATGCTTACAGTGATTTTATCGGGATAGCCTGAAAAAGCGTTCTCCGCAATTGCAGTGCATATTCTCGATGAAGGAATCATGGTATTTTCTTTCACGGTCTGGGGCATGAGAACACAAAATTCTTCGCCTCCCCACCGTGCAACAGTATCAACCTTCCTCACATTATTTTTTATAATCTCTGCGATCTCTTTGAGACACGTGTCCCCAGCCTGATGGCCGTATTTATCATTAATGCGCTTAAAATTGTCTATATCGATCAGGAGGCACGAAAGGGGCGACTCGTACCGTGAAGTCTTATTGAATTCATGCTCGAGCAAAGTCTCGAACTGCCTTCGGTTGGAAAGGCCGGTGAGGGTATCTGTCGCTGCAAGAATTTCTACCTTTGCGAGCACATCCATCAGCTGATGGTTCATCCGCCGCAGTTCGTCCTGCAAAGCTTTTGTCCGGAGGCTCGCATAGATTCTCGCAATGAGTTCTTCATCGCTGAAGGGCTTGGGGAGGTAATCATCAGCACCCGCTTTTAAGCCATCAATCTTCTCCTCGGTTGAACGTTTCACCGTGAGGGCGATGATTGGAATACCCCTTGTATCTTCGCTATGTTTTAATAAACGACATATTTCGCCGCCATTGATATCGGGGAGAATAAAGTCAAGGATTATGATATCGAGGTGCTGAGTCTTTGCGACCTTTATTGCTTTCTTCCCGTTCTCGGCCCAGATGATTTCGAACCCTTTGGACTCCAGAGATTTTTTTATTGCCTTTGCCTGAAGCTTGTCATCCTCAACAAGAAGTATTTTTGCCATTGTGTTATTTCTGAGAAGAGCGTTCCTTTCTGAATATTTTCTCAATAACGGTTGAATTACGTTGGTTCCCTTAATTCCACCGATATCCTTTTCAAGGACTTGTTTTACAACAGATCAAACTTACATTTAGACTTATATCAAATTATTCAGCATCAGTCAATAAGAAACTGGAAAATATCTGCAGGAAGCATTGTTTCCTCCTTGCTTTGCGCATGGAGTATAGGTCTGTTTCATGCTTGCGAATGATTTCAGTTGATGACCTTGCCTTATGAGAAACCGTGAATGGGTTCTCGCAGGGTTTGAGGAGACTGAAGGATTTTTTGGACATATCGCGGGTAGAATAAGGGAGAGAATAATTCTCATGACTAACGACAGAAACCGCAGAGTACTCCGTGAGCAGAAGACGGTTGAAGTGATGGTCGCTATCTACTGCCACGGTCGGCACGGCACGCGTGATGATCTCTGCCCGGAGTGCAGCGAACTTCGTGAATATGCCCGCAGGAGTCTCGATCGATGCCCGTTCAGGGAGAAGAAACCGACCTGCGCCAACTGCCGTATCCACTGTTACAAGTATGATATGCGGGAAAAAATAACGCAGGCGATGCGTTATGCCGGGCCGCGGATGATATACCGTTCTCCAGTCCTGGCGTTTTTTCATTTTCTCGATGGATTCCGAAAACCACAGGATAAAAAGAAATCTGTGAGATGAGGTCACTAAGACGGCTATAAGTTAAGGATACATATTCTCACACCCTCCCCTTTGTCCCCTCCCCTCAAGGGAGGGGAAATATTAAATCCCCTCTCCCCTGGAGGGAGAGGGCAAGGGTGAGGGGGAATGTAGTCTTACTTATGCACTTCTTAGTAATTGTTTTATCTATGAAGTGAATATCAAGCATTGTGGATGCAGTATTTTTGCGGATTTATCCCGATTCTTATCGGGATCCCTCGGAGTCCCGTCCCGAATGCTTTCGGGATCGGGACGAGAATGAGCGAAAATACTGCATCCACAATGTTCATCCGAAAAATTAAGGATAATCCAGGCTAAGCGTTCCGTCGTTTCAGGATAATCAATCCGATAATCGTAACAAGGAACATTCCCGCGCTTATCGACTGGGAAACAGAGATATCCGCAATCAGAAATCCCCTTGCAATGTCGCCTCTGAAGAATTCGACAACAAACCTAAGGACTGAATAGAGGAGAAGGTACGTCATGAAAAGCTGGCCGTTAAAAGATTTATATCTCCTTAACACAATAAGAATAATAAAAATAATCAGCTCTCCCGCCGACTCATAGAGTTGGGTAGGATGCAGAAGCACGTCTGTCGGGGCAAGACAATCGGGGTCGGTGAATATGACGCCCCATGGCAGCGTCTGGGCAGTCTTGCCATAACAGCATCCCGCTGCAAAACAGCCGAGCCTTCCAAAGACATGGCCTATCGCAACCGAAGGGGCAAAGATATCTGCTGTCTGCCACAGGGCCAGATTATTTTTCCTCACATACCAGATGGCCGTGGGTATGGCAAGGAGAACACCCCCGTAGAATACCAGGCCTCCTTCCCATATCTTGAAGATATCAAGAGGATTTCTCAGGTAGTGATCAAGGTTGATTACTACAAAGAAGAGCCGGGAACCGATAATCGCGGCGAGAAGGATGTAGAATCCGAGGTCGATGATCTTTGTCGGAAATATGCCTTCTTTTGTTGCCTGTCTCACGGCTAACCAGAGCCCGATGAGAAATCCGATTGCGATAAGAAATCCATAGGTGTGTATTGTGAGAGGGCCGATTGCAATTAATTTGGGATACATTACCTTTTTATAATAACACAGACCCTAAGCCTATAACGTCTCAGTGTATGAATGTATGAATGTATGAGTCAATGAGAGTCTGTGCATCAACTCGATCGCTGAGAAAGAAACGACGGTGCTACTTTTTGAGAAGGGCAGTAAGCAAGATGATCGTGATGCCGATGGTGAGGGATGAGTCTGCGACATTGAAGGCAGGCCAGTGAAAACTTCCCGCGAAAAAGTCCAGGAAATCGACAACCTTGCCATAGAGCATCCGGTCGATAAGGTTCCCAACTGCGCCGCCGAGCACGAGAGAAAGGCCAAACTGATTATACGCTTTTTTTGTGAGGAGATAGATGACAAAAAGTATCGCCGCCAGAGAGATGACAATAAAGAAACTGCTGCCGAGCCCCCTGAAACTTCCGAATGCGGCCCCCGCATTCTGCACATGCACAATATGAAAAAACGGCAATACCCTGATTGATTCGTAAGGGCTGATATGCTGAATGACAAGGAACTTGGTCATCTGATCGAGTGCAATGACTGCCAGGACAATGAGGAATATAGAAAAAGATCTTTTCATCTATGAATGAATGGCTTTATAGCACCGTTCGCAGACTTCGGGGGCATCAGAGAATGCGCCGACGCTTTCAGTCCAGTTCCAGCACCGCTGGCATTTGGCGCCCGGAGCCCGTTCTATTCTGATCTCAAGCCCCTCGATCTCGGAGCTTCTGTATACATTTTCCATGCTCTCATCAGTTACTTCGACCGCGGAGACTATAAAGAATGTCGGGAGAAACCCTTTGTCTTCAGCAATCAGCGATTGATAGTGCTGCGGGAGTTTTACAATAATCTTTGCTTCGAGGGCATTGCCGAGAAATTTTTCGGTCCTTTTGAGTTCGAGCGCCTTGTTGACTTCGTTCCTCAGCCTGAAAAGGTCGTCCCATTTCTGATTGAGCCCTTCGTTCAGGAATCTCTCTGATACTTCGGGAAACGGTGCGAGAAAGACTGATTCCTCAAGATAGCCCATCTTTTTCCTCAGGCTCTGCCAGACTTCTTCCCCTGTGAAGGAGAGGACCGGAGCCATCAGCCGTGTTATTGTGGAAAGAATCTGGAGGAGGACCCATTGCGCCGCGCGTCTTTCTTCGGAATCTGTTTTAAAGGTATAGAGCCTGTCCTTCAATACATCGAGATAAAAGGAACTCATATCAACAACACAGAAATTGTGGATATTATGGAAGACTTCGTGAAAATCAAAGTTCTCATATGCCGCGATGACATCCCTGGTGAATGACTGGAGTCTGCTCATAGCCCACCGGTCGATCTCAATGAGACTCTTCTGATAATCCCCACCGTCAAAATCCGAGATGTTACCGAGCAGAAAACGGCAGGTATTCCGGATCTTCCGGTATGCCTCCGTCAGTCTGTCAATGATCTCTCTTGAAATTCTGATATCATCTCTGTAATCTTCTGCAGAGACCCAGAGACGCAAAATCTCAGCGCCATTGGTCTTGATGACCTCCTGCGGCGCCACGACATTCCCGAGTGATTTCGACATCTTCTTGCCCTGACCATCGACAACAAACCCGTGAGTGAGGACAGTCCTGTATGGAGCGCTGCCCCGGGTGCCGACGGATGCAAGGAGGGAGCTCTGGAACCACCCCCTGTGCTGATCGCTTCCCTCAAGATACAGGTCAGCCGGCCAGGAGAGCCGGGGGTCCAGCTCTATGACTGCTGCATGACTGACGCCCGAGTCAAACCACACATCGAGGATATCCGTCTCTTTGACAAAAGACGTGCCGCCGCATTTTTTGCATTGATATCCGGCAGGGAGGATGTCCTCCGGATTCTTGATGAACCAGATGTCTGCGCTATGCGTTGCGACAAGACTGACAATGTTTGCCAGTACATCATGGTCAGTGACAAACCCCTCGCATTGTTCGCATCTG
>JAKLQR010000105.1 GCA_022013235.1 Thermodesulfovibrionales bacterium
ATAATTGAAGACCTCCCCATATAAGTTATTAACATATGTTAATAAGTTGTTAATGGACTTACCACACTATGACATTAGACGAAATATGGAATAGCGGCATCTCTCAAATCGAAGAGAGAGTAGGGAATAATATCACCGACCTCTGGTTCCGGCCAATAAAACTCACTATGGTGAAAGAACGCACAATTACCCTGGAGATACCGAACAGGTTCTTTAAGGACTGGATAGAAGATAATTATCCTGACATAGTGAATGAAACGGTCGGGCGGATTATGGGATATCCTGTCACAGTGCGTTATAAAATTGCGGAGAAAATAGATCCTGACGTCAAGAAGATGGATATGCGTCTTGAGAACAGGAGGCAGAAACTCGCAAGCAGGGGTATTCATCTGAACCCCAAATATACCTTCGAAAATTTTGTGATAGGACCGAGCAATCAATTTGCCCAGGCAGCGGCAAAAGCTGTTGCCGAAGCGCCCGGCAGGGCATATAATCCGCTGTTTATTTATGGAGGAGTCGGACTGGGAAAAACACATCTGATCACCGCGATAGGCAATGCGGTTATTGATAAGAGACTGGATGTATCGGTAATTTACGTTTCAGCAGAACAGTTTACGAACGAGGTTGTATCAGCGATTCGGCATGAGAAAATGGGAGACCTGAAAGAGAAGTACAGGAATGTGGACCTCCTCCTCCTTGACGACATCCAGTTTATTGCGAATAAGACGCAGACGCAGGAAGAATTTTTTCATACGTTCAATGCGATTTATGAAAGACAGAAACAAATCGTTATTTCGAGCGACAGGCCGCCGAAAGAAATCGGCGCGGTGACTGACAGGCTCCGGTCACGGTTCAGTATGGGCCTTATTGCAGACATACAGCCGCCGGAGCTGGAGACAAAAGTCGCGATATTGCTGAAAAAGGCTGATCATGAGAAGATTGCTATCCCGGAAGAAGTTGCCTATTATCTTGCATCCAGGGTGAGAACGAATATTCGCGAGCTGGAAGGGTGCCTCATCAGGCTTGGGGCGCAGGCATCGCTGACAGGGACGAATATCTCGGTCACTATGGCGAAAGACATCCTGCATGATCTCATCGAAGAAGATGAAAAACCGATTACTACCGACCAGGTACAAAAAGTGGTCTCTGATCACTTTGCCCTGAAGTTGTCGGATATGAAGGCAAGAAAGAGGACGAAAGAAGTTGCGTTACCAAGGCAGATTGCAATGTATTTAAGCAAGCAACTGACAAGCTTGTCCCTCAGTGATATAGGGAAAAATTTCGGCGGCAAAGACCATGCGACAGTTATCTATGCCTGCAAACAGATTGAAGACAAGAAGACAAAGGACGAGGTCTTCAACAGGCTGATCGAGAACCTGATACGGAAGTTGAAGGGGTAAAGGGTAAATAAAGGATCTTAGAGGAGGGAGTATGAAACTACAGGTATCAAAAAACGAAATGCAGGAGAAACTGGCAAATATCCAGAATATCATAGAGAAGAAAAATACCATGCCGATCTTGAGCCACTTCCTTCTCAGCGCCGGCAAGAAAGGTTCATATATTATTGCGACAGATATAGAGACTGCGATAAAGGAGCCGCTTGATATTGCCGTTGAGAAAGAAGGCAGACTCTGCATACCGGCCCGGAAACTGTTCGAGATCGTGAGAGAAACAGACGGCGACCTGTCTTTTGAAGCAATAGATGAGTCTTCATCAGGAGGGTGGCTCAGGGTAAAATCGGGCGCGAGCGAATTCAAGCTCGCATGTCTTTCTCCTGATGAGTTCCCTGCATGGCCTGCATTGGGAGATGTTGAAGAGTTGACGGTTGACGCTTCGTCCCTCCTCGAAATGATAGAAAAAACTATCTACGCCGCCGGCGAGAGTGATACAAGGTATACCCTGAACGGACTCCTGTTCCACACAAAGTCCGGCGATAAGGCTCTCACCGTAGTGGGTACAGACGGACACAGACTGGCTTTTATCACACAGGACATGGAAGGAGAGGGGAAAGAGGAAAAAAGGATCATCATACCCAGAAAGGGCGTTTCTGAACTGAGACGCTTCCTGCCTGCAGACAAGGATACCGGAGGAGAAAGAAAAACGGTCAAGATTTCTGTAGGAGAAAAGCACCTCCTGTTCAGCATTGATACCATAGAATTTTTAACAAGGCTTATTGAAGGCTCATATCCGAATTATGAGAACGTTATCCCCCAGGCAAACGAGAAACATATATTGATCGAAAAGGACCCGTTTGTAAGGGTTCTCCGCAGGGTTTCGGTCATGTCGCGGGAACGGTCAAGTGCGGTCAGGTTCGATCTTGACAACGACCTACTTACCGTGTTTTCATCGAGTCCCGACCTTGGTGAGGCAAAGGAAGAAGTTGTGATAGACTATAAGGGTGAGAAGATTTCCCTCGGTTTCAATGCCCGGTATCTGCTTGATATTCTCGGAGCTATGACATCAGAAAAGGTTGTCCTTGAACTGCAGGACCCGCTCAGCCCGGTTCTTGTGAGAGAGGACGGGAACGAAAAGTATAAGAGTGTCATTATGCCGATGCGGATATAACCTTGTCGTCGCGAACGCAGAAGAAAGATATCGGAGCATATGCGGTATGACCCGTGACTGCAGGGAATCACTCGAAGACCGGAGGGCATTGATACCTTAGGAGAAACAAGATGGAGGATAAAACAATCGAAGAGAATTCTTATACCGCGGACGACATAAAGGTACTGAAAGGGCTTGATGCAGTTAAGAAACGGCCGGCCATGTATATAGGGTCGACAGGCATTGAAGGTCTGCATCACCTTGTCTATGAGGTGGTTGACAACAGCGTTGATGAAAGCCTTGCCGGACATTGCAAAACCATTGAGGTCATTATACACCTTGACGGAAGCTGTACGGTAATAGACGACGGAAGGGGAATACCCACCCAGATGCATCCCGATGAGGGACGGTCAGCCGCTGAGGTAGTGCTCACCGAACTGCATGCAGGCGGCAAGTTTGAATCCAAGGCCTACCGGATATCAGGCGGTCTTCACGGCGTTGGGGTGTCCGTGGTGAACGCACTCTCTGAGTGGCTTGACGTCGAAATAAAACAGGACGGGAGCGTTTTTCAGCAGCATTATGCAAGGGGAATACCCTCAGACCCCCTCACGGTCGTCGGCAAAACAAGGGGGAGGGGGACAAAGATTACCTTTAAACCTGATACGGCTATTTTCGAGATACTGGACTTCAGCTGGGATATCCTTACCCAGAGGCTGCGGGAACTCGCCTTTCTGAACAGAGGGCTCAGGATAACCTTGACCGATGAACGGACGGGAAAGACAAAAGAATTTCATTATAACGGTGGAATTGTATCTTTTGTCGAACACCTCAACAAAAATAAAACCCCTGTGCATCCCAAACCGATATACGTTACAGGAGAAAAAGGGGACATTATCCTTGAAATAGCCATTCAATACAACGATGGATACGCAGAAACCATATATACCTTCGCGAATAATATCAACACAAAAGAAGGGGGCACCCATCTCATAGGGCTTAAATCAGCCCTTACCCGAACGGTCAATAGCTATGCAACCTCTTCAGGTCTGCTGAAAAACGGCCAGTCACTCTCCGGTGACGACGTGAGAGAGGGGCTCACCGCGGTGATAAGCGTGAAGCTGATGAACCCTCAGTTCGAGGGCCAGACGAAGATGAAGCTCGGCAACAGTGAAATCAAGGGTATTGTCGAATCCATTGTGAATGAGGCCCTGGGCACATACCTCGAAGAAAACCCCTCTGTTGCGAGAAAGATCGTTGAAAAGTCTCTCCAGGCGGCACGGGCCCGTGAAGCGGCGAGAAAGGCAAAGGAACTTACCAGGAGGAAGGGAGCATTCGAGGACACCGGACTGCCGGGCAAACTCGCTGACTGTTCCGAAAAAGACCCTGCAATGAGCGAATTGTTCATTGTCGAAGGTGATTCCGCAGGAGGCTCCGCAAAGCAGGGACGCGACAGGCGCATACAGGCCATTCTCCCTCTCAGGGGGAAGATCCTGAACGTTGAAAAGGCACGGTTTGACAAAATGCTCGGTTCCGAGGAGATCAAGATCCTGATAACGGCCCTCGGGACAGGAATAGGGCCGGAAGATTCCGATATCTCAAAGATTCGTTACCACAGGGTCGTTCTGATGACCGATGCTGATGTTGACGGCGCACATATAAGGACACTCCTGCTCACGTTCTTTTACAGACAGATGCCCCTTGTGATCGAAAAAGGGTACCTCTACATTGCTCAGCCCCCTCTCTTTAAGGTAAAAAAGGGAAAGACTGAAAAATATATCCAGAACGAGGCCGAGATGCTGAACATGCTCTTTGAGCTTGCATCCGAAGAAATTGAGCTCACGATCAAGGGACAGACGGTGAAGGGAAAAACGCTTGTCCCCCACCTCAAAAGGCTTTACAGATTTGAAAAGCTGATAGAATGGTTCGACAGGAGAAGAAGAGACCCGAAACTCCTCCAGTTCATTCTTTTGTCAGGAGTGAACAACGATACCTTAAAGGACAAGGAACAATTCGCAAAGGTTCTGGGGCTGATAAAAGAACACTATCAGAATATTCACATAGGAGAAATACAGCTCGACGAAGAGCATCAGACCTATGGGGTTGAGACAAAAAGGCACAATTATAAACTGAATATCAACACACAGTTCCTGACGTCACCCGAATTCAGAGAACTCGAAAATCTTTTTCAGATCGTGAAGGACCTGGGAGATGCCCCTTATACAGTCATGACAAAAGACGGGGTCAAAGAAATAAAGACGAGCAAAAACCTGCTCGAAACCATACTTGCCGCAGCCAAAAAGGGGCTCAGTATACAGAGATATAAGGGACTGGGAGAGATGAACCCCCATCAGCTCTGGGAGACGACCATGGATCCAGACAAGAGAACACTGTTACAGGTCACCATTCAGGATTCGGTAGAGTCTGACAGTATCTTTACTATACTTATGGGCGATCAGGTAGAGCCCAGAAAGGAATTTATTACAACCCATGCACTCGAAGCACGAAATATTGATATCTAAAAAGGCAGGCGTCTCTTTTCTTTTGATCTTTATGCTGGTTTCACTGCTCTTCCCTGTTGGTTGCGGGAAGAAAGAGGTAAAACCGGTCACGCAGGAGTCAAAGACAGCGCAGGAGGCGTTTGAGCTCGCAGCGACGATAAAGAAGGCGTATGAAGAAAAGGACAAATCTGCCCTTGAGGAACATACGACAGCAGAAGGATACCGTGAACTTATCAGTGCAATGAAGAGCTTTGACAGCGCTGAACTTACTTTCACCCCTACCTGGGTAGAAATCAAAGATTCATCGGTTTCCCTGAATATCTCGTGGAAAGGCGCCTGGACGGTCAGGGGAACAGTCACAAACGAAAGCGGTCTCGCCGTCTTTGTGCTGGAGGGAAGTCCGCTCAAGCTTTCCAAAATACTGAGGGAAAACCCTTTCCGCCAGCCTGAGTAAGGAAAAGATTTGACAAATACTCTGTGAATATTTTATCGTAATTTTATTCAAGCACGAAGTTTGAGTATTCACACACGGATTGCAATCAGTATTGAGCCATGAAGGTTGTCACCAGAAGGTGGCGGGACGCATGGCTTTTTTGTTTTGATTCCATACACATGCACTAAGAACAATTTAATTTCTCATTAAAAGACAATAAGCCACGAAGGCACACACCGTGAAGGTGTCCTTTTGTGGCTTTTTTTATTTGGAGGATTCATGGGAGATGCTTTCTGTACACTTGCTGGTGATGTTGCATACTGGGATGGCTATTCCCAATGGTACAAGTTGTGGTTCGAACATAACAATTATCACGATGAGGTGTTAGAAACCCTCATGGAAATGGTAAAGCCGGGATGGAAGGTTCTTGACATCGGAGCAGGGAATGGCGTTCTCTCCTTGCCATTATGTGCGATTGGATGCGAGGTCAGCGCTCTCGAACCATCCGCCGGTATGAGAAAACTCCTCAATAAGGAAGCATACAGACGGGGCATTGATTGGATAAGGGTCGATAACCGCAGATGGGAAGAATTTCATGATTTCTCTGCCGAATTTAATCTTATCATAGCGTGCAACAGCCTTCATCTGATGCCTCTGGGGACAGGTCATTCATTGAAAAAAATATTTTCTCTTAAATCCAAGAATATCTTTGTAGTAAGCGAGATTCCATTGGAGAATTCGAAAAGACAAATTCTTTTCGATGATTACACCAGAGCATTTACAAAAAAGAAAGCGATAGAAAGCTCTTTTGCGTATCATTCCATTGCGGAAGCAATTGAACACTGGTCTTACAAGAACAGGAGGGCGCCCGGTCCCTGCGAGGAGAGGGAAATCAAAACAAAACTCATCTGGAAACATAACCATTTCTGGATGCAGGACATGGCTTCCGTGCACATGTACTGGTGGACCCGGCATGCCGAGCATGAAGCATAACCCCGGTATTATTCTTTCGGGAATATTTCACTTTCTTATTCTTGCGATTCCGGTTTCTTTTGCGGTGGTGCAGAAATATAAAGAGGTGGAGATGTTTGTAATAACGGACGAAAAGCCATTAATACAGAGGCATACTGTTCAAAAGAAAGATCAGGCAGAAGAGGTGAAGAAGGAAATTATCAAGGAAATGCCACCTGTGGAAAAACCGCAGAGGATTGATGAAGTAATACCGGCAAAAGAAGAGATGATTAGGTCTGTTGCCGCTCAAGAAAAGGAAAAAACTGCCATAGTGCCTCTGGAAGCTGCTCACCCTCCGCAGCCTGTGGCGCAGGAAACTGTTCCTGCACCACAGGTTTTTTCATCTCAAGACATATCAATCCCCAAAGATGTCGAATTCGGTACCGCAACAGGTCCCAAATTCCTCCATAAAGAGATGCCCGTATACCCGCTTGTGGCAAGAAGGCTTAACAAGGAAGGGAACGTTGTCCTCAGACTCACCATTGATAGCGCGGGAAAACTTATGAATATAGAAGTCATGGAAAATGCAGGATACGGCTTCACAGAGGCGGCAAGAGAAGCGGTCCAAAAATCCACATTCATGCCGGCAAAAAGGGATGGCAGGTCGGTCGCTTGCCGTGCGCTTTTGCCAATAAGATTTAAGATTGGGAGGGATTTATGATTGAATTTTTCCTGAAGGGCGGTTTTTTGATGTATCCCATTTTGCTCTGTTCCCTTGCCGGACTTGCAGTCTTAATCAATAAATTTTTGCAATACAAAAGGATTTTGAAAGAGATGGACACGCCGTTCAAGGCAATACCGGTTGCTCAACCGACTCTATTGGTTCCTATAGTAAAAGCGCTGGAAAATGGAGCCAATGAAAAGGAACTGTCGATCATTGGAACACGGCAGGTGAGAGAGATTGAAAAGGGATTGAGTTGGCTGGGATTAATTGCAACAATCGCACCTCTGCTGGGGCTTACCGGTACAGTGACGGGCATGATCAAAGCCTTCATGGTCATAGCGAACACTACCAGTGTAAACCCGTCAATGCTTGCCGGAGGCATATGGGAGGCCCTTATTACCACAGCAGCAGGGCTTTTAGTAGCGATCCCTATCCATGTCGGACATCATTATCTTGAAAAACAGGCTGATGACATTGCCTTCATGATGAAAGAGACAACAATGAGCCTTTCCATGAGGGGAAAAAATGGAATTTGAACGGAGAAGACATAATCATGCGCATATGAATATAGCTCCACTGGTAGATGTTGTATTTCTCCTTCTTTTGTTTTTTATGCTCACGTCGCATTTTGTCCAGGAGCCTTCCATAAAAATAAAGCTGCCGGATTCTCAGACGGCCGAAACAACAACAGAAACTGAGCGGACCATCATGGTGGCAAAAACCGGTGAGATCTACTTCATGGACAAGCGCGTTGATCTCGAAAACCTCAGGATGGCTATCCAGGAAACCGGGATAAGCAATAAGAGTGAATTTCTGCGCATCAAATCAGATAAGGAGGCAGACGTCGGGCTGCTCGTAAGTGTGATTGATGAAGTGAAACTTGCAGGGGTCACGAATTTCAGCATTGTGACAAAGAGGAGGTGAAGCAATTTCAGAGTTGAGAAATTAGATTTACCATTGAATGAAATCAGGGCAGGGATGACCTTTGGCGGGAACTCCCTGCCCCGGAGGGCAACAGGATAATTAACCATCACCCCGTTTCATTTTATCAGAAGGGGGGTGAAAACAAAAGATTTAAGGAGGGAAATATATGGTTGTCAGGATATTGATTCTGGTTGTTTTATTGCTATTTACTTCAACGGCTTTTGCAGAAAATCAGGAGAAAGATGCAAAGCTTGAAGAGATTATTGTAACTGCCACAAAAACACCTCACACCTTAGAAGATGTGCCCGTTGAAACAACTTTGATAACAAGG
>JAKLQR010000106.1 GCA_022013235.1 Thermodesulfovibrionales bacterium
CCAATCTTCCCATCGGAGAGCAAAGGATTTTAGAAGTTGGAAGGGCCCTGGCTACACAGCCGCGTCTCGTCCTTCTGGACGAACCTGCTGCAGGGTTGAATATAAAGGAAACGCGCGATCTTGGAGAGATTATAAAGAAAATAAGGGATGAGCTTAAGATAACTGTAGTCCTTGTCGAACACGATATGGACATTGTAATGAGGATAAGTGACTCGATTACTGTTCTGAACTTCGGTGAGGTAATCGCTGAGGGCACACCGCTTGAGATACAGAAAAACCCGGAAGTAATTGTTGCGTATCTTGGAGAAAAAGAAGAGGTGCAGGGGGGATATAGTGCTCATCCTTAAGAATGTAGACGTCTACTACGGCAAGATACATACCATAAAAAGGGTATCCCTCCATGTGAACAAGGGAGAGATTGTTACCCTTATAGGGAGCAACGGAGCAGGCAAAACAACCCTTCTGCATACTATTTCAGGTCTTATCAGGGCAAGGAACGGTGAACTGGTATTCGATGGTCTCGATATCTCCACGCAGCGCCCCGATGCCATAGTAAAAAGAGGCATTTCACACGTTCCTGAGGGACGCCTTGTTTTCAAGCCGTTAAGCGTTGAGGACAATTTACTGCTCGGCTCTTTTCACTGGCATTCACTGAAAAATCGTTCAAAAGTCAGGGATGATATGGAGATGATCTATACTATCTTCCCTATTTTAAAGAAACGGAGGAAGCAACTTGCAGGGACGCTTTCAGGCGGAGAGCAGCAAATGCTCGCCATCGGACGTGCATTAATGGCGAGGCCGAGGGTTCTTCTCCTTGATGAACCAAGCATGGGACTTGCACCAATAATAATCAAGGAGATATTCAGGTACGTTCTTGAGTTACGAGACACCTATGGTCTCACGGTGCTTCTGGTTGAGCAGAACGCACGGAGTGCCCTGAGGATCGCGAATACCGGTTACGTTCTCGAAACAGGGAGAATAATTCTCCAGGGGCCTGCAGAAGATCTCCTTTTAAACAGAGATGTCCAGAGAGCCTACCTGGGCAGGGACGTTGATTACCCTATTTGATTTTTTTCAATACAATGGAGGATGCGTATGTACTGGGAAGGGGAAAAAGAATGCATTCACAGAGAAGCGCTTAAGCAGTTACAGCTTGAGAGACTTCAGGCCACGGTATTAAGAGTTTACATGAATGTGCCTTTTTACAGGAAAAAGTTCGGTGAATCAGGAATTGATCCTGACGCCTTCCGCTCGCTTGAAGACTTAAGGAAACTTCCCTTTACGACAAAAGAAGATCTAAGGGTAAGCTATCCCTACGGTATGTTTGCAGTTCCGCTGCGCGAGGTAGTCAGGGTTCAGACCTCTTCCGGCACGACCGGTATGCCGACGGTCGTTGGATATACAAGAAATGATATAAAAAACTGGTCTAATCTTGCGGCAAGAATTCTTGTGGCAGGAGGTGTTACACAAAACGATATCGTTCAGATTGCCTTCGATTACGGACTTTTTACCGGAGCATTGGGTTTGCATTATGGCGCAGAAAGGGTAGGGGCTTCGGTAATACCCATCTCAAGCGTGAATACAAAGCGACAGGTGAAAATAATGCAAGACTTCAAAACGACCGCTCTCATGTGTACCCCGAGTTATGCTCTTGCGATAGCGAATACAATCGTGGAGATGGGATTGAATGTGAACTCCCTCTCTTTAAAATACGGGCTTTTCGGAGCAGAACCATGGTCTGAGGCGATGCGGCATGAATTGCAGGGAAAGCTGAAGATTGTTGCAACTGACAACTATGGGTTAAGTGAAGTAATGAGCCCGGGAGTAGCAGGAGAGTGTCCTGAGCGAAATGGTCTCCACATAAATGAGGACCATTTTCTTGTTGAGGTTGTTGATCCGGAAACCCTCCAGCCTTTGCCTGAGGGAGAAACGGGAGAAATGGTTATCACGACGCTCACGAAGGAAGCATTCCCTGTTGTCCGCTTCAGGACCAGGGACCTGACAAGTCTCAGAACTGAACCCTGTCCATGCGGAAGAACTTTTGTCAGGATGAACAAGGTTATGGGACGGACAGATGACATGATCAAAATAAGAGGCATTACTGTTTTCCCGTCTCAGATTGAATCCGTGTTGTTTGAGATTGAAGGAACAGAGCCTCATTATCAGATAATTCTCGACAGGAAAGCAGCAGTTGACGAATTAACTGTGCTCGTTGAGGTGTCCGAGTCCATATTTTTCGACCAGGTCAGAAAACAGAAAGATTTTATCGAAAGAATCAAATCACGACTCGCGGCAGAACTCGGCATATTGGTGGAAGTAAAACCGGTAGAGAAACAAACGCTCGAAAGGGTAGAAGGGAAGGCAAAAAGGGTTATCGATAAAAGGGCCCTCTAACAGCCATGAAAGATGAATAAAAATGTTTAAAAAAAAGAGTGTATATGGTAAGCTTTCAAATCTTTGTGAAAAAGGAGGGGGAATCTGATGAAAAAGTTTTTAGCTGTAGCTTTACTGGTGTTGTTTTGTAGTTTTTTCCTTATTTCAGCAGCGTCTGCCGAAATTACCTATACGTATGGCGCTTCGGAAAGGATCAGACAGGAAGTATGGGATAATTTGCTGGATTTAAAAACACTGCCCCGTGGGAATAATACAAATTACGACAGAAATTTTTTCCGCTTCAAGACATCTCTCTGGGGCAGCGTAGACTTTGATAAGGATACGGGTGTATTCCTTAAGCTTACAAGTGAAGTGTACTATAATCTGGGTCCTTATAAACAACCCAGTGGTCCACAGACTAGTCCTGACAAGTTTACACAACTGGATGAAAATGAAGGTGTTATTGATAATTTGTATTTCAAAGCGAACAATGTATTCGGACTCCCGGTTGACCTGAAAATAGGCAGACAGGATTTTCTGGGTCCGGACATGTATGGTGAGGGATTTTTATTTCGTGATGGAAACCCGAATGACGGTTCGAGGTGTTTTTACTTTAATGCAGCGAAGGCAAAATGGAGAATCAATGAGGATCACAATGTAGATTTTGTCTATATCACGAACCAATTTGAGGACAGATATCTGCCGTCATTGCGCACTGCCGTTCCGAATGCAGGTACATATTACAACAATAAGAAGATACTGAATGCTTCCGACGAACAGGGTTTTGTTGTGTATGGCAGAGATAAGCTCAGTGAAAACCTGAATGTAGAGCCGTATTATATTTTCAAAAGAGAGGAAAAACATCCTCTCGGACCTCCTACTCCTGAACTCGACCTGAACACAATCGGAGCGCGTGCGGTTTATACATCCGGTCCATGGACATTCGGAGGCGAATTTGCGCACCAGTTCGGAGAATATGACGGAGGGAGAGACAGATCCGCATATGGAGGGTATATCTTTGGAAAACGTAAATTTGCGGACATGCCCCTGAAGCCTGAGTTCGAGCTTCGTTTTGTTTCTTTATCCGGAGATGACCCGAATACTGAAAAGAATGAAAACTGGGACCCCTTATTTGCGAAAGCTCCTTATTGGAATGAGCTCCTTATATACGTTCAGATATATGAATTCATACCGGAAACTTACGCAATGCCCGGTTACTGGTCAAATCTCCAGTTATACATGGCAAAAGCAACTATGGAGTTGACGCCCGACACGAAATTAGCGCTCTCGTATCAGTATTGGAGGGCAAACCAGGACGCACAGCCTCTTGCTCCACATGCTGCAATGTTCGGGGACGGTCATGACAGAGGACATCTCCCGACAATGTTTCTCACCCACAAATTCAATAAGAATATCGACGCGTTTTTCCAGTATGAGTACTTTATCCCCGGTGATTTCTATGCTGACAGCGCGAAAAACGGTCAATTCTTAAGGTGGCAGCTTCAGTTCAAAATATAGAACAAGAGTGTAAATAAAACCTTTTTGTAGAGAGGGATGTTGACAGTTCCAGGGCCTTAAGGGAACGGTTGCATCCCTCTCCATTTTTCGGTGCGAATAATTTCTTGACATCCATTTTAAAAATCTGTTAAAACTTATTATGCATTTACTCTATTTCTCATTTATTCACTTTACCTTCTGGTGCGGCTTTTCCTTTAGGCCGTCTGCCTGAGGTAAGGGTTGATTGTGAGAGATAGACAGAACTAACACTAAAAATCAACCAGGAGCCGAGGGTAGACGGACAGTAACCCCGGCTTTTTTATTTTCATACACTAATCAGGGCCGGGAGAACTCCCCGGCCTTTTTGGCTTCCGGTTACAGGAAAGGAGAGGGTAAAGTGATTATTGTAATGAAAGCAGGCGCAACAAAACGAGAGAGGGATGAGGTGATCAAAAAAATTAAGGAATACGGTTACACGCCTCATATTATCCATGGCACAACAAGAGATGTGATCGGCGCAGTCGGGGATGAGCGCGGCAAAGTGATCCTTCAGTCAATCGAGTTCATGAACGGCGTAGAAAGTGTAGTCCCGATACTCAAGCCATACAAACTTGCCTCAAGAGAAGTCAAGAAAGAGACAAGCGTCATAAAAATCAATGACACTGTCGCTATAGGCGGTAAGGATATCATTGTAATGGCAGGTCCGTGTGCAGTGGAAAGCGAGGAGCAGATTATCGAAGTGGCACGGGTAGTGAAAAACGCGGGTGCAAAAGTATTGCGGGGGGGTGCTTTCAAGCCGAGGACATCTCCCTATGCGTTTCAGGGAATGAAAGAGGAAGGATTGAGACTGCTTGCAAAGGCCAGAGAGGAAACGGGCTTGCCGATCATTACCGAAGTGGTGAATCCTGAAACCGCCGAGCTTGTTGCGGAATATTCAGATATCCTCCAGATAGGAACAAGGAACGCCCAAAACTTCGAGCTTTTGAAAAAGCTTGGTCAGATACAAAAACCTGTGCTTTTAAAACGGGGTATGTCTATGACTATCCAGGAATTGCTTATGAGCGCTGAATATATACTGAGTGAAGGAAACCATGCAGTAATCCTTTGTGAACGCGGGATACGGACCTTTGAGACCGCTACCCGGAACACCCTTGATCTCTCGGCCATTCCGGTATTAAAACAGAAAACGCATCTGCCGGTTGTTGTGGACCCATCGCATGCCACAGGGAATTATCATTATGTAGCTCCGATGTCTTTTGCCGCGATTGCTGCCGGTGCAGACGGACTTATGGTCGAGGTGCATCCTGATCCGGAACATGCTTCTTCCGACGGTCCGCAGTCGCTCAAGCCGGAAAACTTCACTGCAATGATGGTAAAAGTGAGATTATTTGCAGAAGTAGCTGAAAGAAGCCTTTAACCCAGGAAGTGCAGACTGTTATTATTTATGGTAAATTGATGAAGAAAAACGGCTAGAGGGCTGTTTTTTAGAAAACGCGAATGCAGACAGGCAACTCCACAAATTCTGTACCTATCCACTATGCATGGTTGATTCTTGCTGTCGGAACTCTTGTTGTCTTTGGCGCTCTGGGGTTGGCACGGTTCGGGTACACAATGGTGTTGCCCTCTATGCAGTCAGGGCTCGGCCTCAATAACACCCAGGCCGGCGGCCTCGCAACAACCAATCTCATCGGATATCTGGCATTGTCTGTTCTCGGGGGCGCCTTCGCGTCACGGTATGGTCCAAGGGTAGTTATCACTGCAGGACTTACCGTTGCGGCTGCAGGCATGCTCATGACCGGCTTCGCAAATAGCTTTGTCTCTGCTGCAGCATGGAGGATGCTCACGGGTATCGGCAGCGGCGCCAGCAATGTTCCGGCCATGGGACTGCTTGCTGCATGGTTTGTTCAGCATCGCCGCGGTCTGGCTTCAGGTATTGGAGTGACAGGCTCTTCTTTTGCTTTGATTGTGCTCGGTATTTTTGTGCCTCATGTGCTGGAAGTTTATGGCGCGTCCGGTTGGCGCATTTGCTGGTTTCTTTTTGCGGGGATAACCTTCGGGCTGGCTGTACTTGCGTTCACCATCCTGCGCAATAAGCCTGCGGACCTTGGGCTCCTTCCCATAGGAGCTGAAAAAGATAGCGGAACGATTACCGCGAAGGGAAGCGAACTGAACTGGGGAAGGGTCTATCGGTCCGGAGCTGTATGGCATCTGGGTATGATCTATGTTGCTTTCGGATTTTCCTATATCATTTATATGACCTTCTTTACCAAGTACCTGATAGCCGAAGGCGGATATACACAGGAGTCAGCCGGCAGGCTGTTCATGCTCATGGGGTGGTTAAGTCTATCATGCGGACTTATCTGGGGATCGTTCTCGGACAAGTTTGGACGAAAAGCAGCCCTCGTGATTGTCTATATCATACAGGCGGCTGCTTTCTGCTTGTTTGCGGTCTGGCCTTCGACTCCCGGTTTTGTCCTTTCTGCTGTCCTCTTCGGCCTCTCGGCATGGAGTATTCCTGCGATTATGGCTGCAACATGCGGAGATCTGCTTGGTCCGAGGCTTGCGCCTGCCGGACTCGGTTTTATCACTCTCTTCTTTGGCATTGGCCAGGCTGCCGGTCCCAGTGTCGCCGGTGTAATCGCAGACGCCGGCCATTCCTTATCCCCTGCGCTGTTGCTTGCCGCAGGGGTTGCCCTGTTAGGCGCAGTCGGCTCACTATTCCTCAAGAGTGCTTCCCCTGAACATTAACGGTCTTCACGATTAAAGGTATAATAGAATACAATTTACGAAAGTGGTATTACCGGGGAGATTTTCAGGTGAGCGACTTAATCAAAACATTTCAGGAATCATTCCTCTATCACCTCATCTACACATTTGGAAAAGACAAATACTCTGCAACGCAGCGGGACAAATACAACTCGTTTGTACTTGCAGTTCGTGAAAAACTCATAGATCAATGGATAAAGACCCAGCAGGAATATTACTACCGTGATGTAAAAAGGGTCTACTATCTCTCTCTTGAGTTTCTTCTCGGAAGACTCCTCCGCAACATAAGCATCAATCTCGATCTCCCTGACAATTACCGGGAGGCACTCGATGAACTTGGTATAACCTACGAAGAGATTGCAGAGTTTGAGTGGGACGCGGGGCTGGGCAATGGCGGCCTGGGAAGACTTGCTGCGTGCTTCCTCGATTCAATGGCAACGCTCGGGTATCCCGGGTACGGATACGGGATACGGTATGAATATGGAATATTTACACAAAAAATTATAGATGGCTACCAGGTGGAATTCCCTGAAAACTGGCTGAGATATGGAAACCCCTGGGAATTGCCCAGGCCGGAACTCATTTTCCCTGTGAATTTTTATGGGAGAGTGAATACCATTACCAATAAGAATGGCCGATACCGCATGGAGTGGACAGATACCGACCAGGTAATGGCTATGGCCTATGACTATCCGATCCCTGGGTATCAGTGCAATACGGTAAATACCCTTAGGCTCTGGTCGGCAAAATCAACAAGGGAGTTCAACCTGGATTATTTCAACAGCGGCGACTACTTTGGCGCCATTCAGGACAAGACATACAGCGAAACCATCTCCAAAGTCCTGTACCCGGATGATCATACGATGGCAGGGAAGGAGCTGAGACTCAAACAGCAATATTTCTTTGTCAGTGCAACTTTGAGAGATATTATCAGGAGATACAAAAAATTTTATCCTGCCTATTCGGACTTTGCGGATAAAGTTGCTGTTCAAATTAACGATACCCACCCTGCAATCGCAATAGCAGAACTCATGAGGATACTTGTGGATGAAGAACAATTGAGCTGGGACGAGGCCTGGAGCATAACCGTGCGGTCTTTTTCATACACCAACCATACCGTTCTCCCCGAGGCGATCGAGATATGGTCGGAAGGACTCATGGGTCATCTTTTGCCCCGTCACCTCCAGATCATTCAGGAGATCGACAGGCGGTATCTCATACAGGTCAGCGAGAAATTTCCCGGTAATCCGGATAAAAAACAGAGGATGACGATCATATCGGGGGACGGCGACAGACAAGTGCATATGGCTTACCTGGCCCTGATCGGAAGTCATACTATAAACGGGGTATCAGACCTCCATACAGATATCCTCAGACGAAACATCTTCCATAAATTCTCCGAGGTGTATACTGACCGTATCATAAATATTACCAATGGCGTTACCCCAAGACGCTGGCTTCTGGAAGCAAACCCGCTGTTATCCGGGCTCGTCACCGAAGCCATCGGAGATGCATGGGTAAAAAATCTTGAAGAACTGAAAAAACTTGAACCATTTGGAGACGATACAGAATTCCGGAGACGGTTCCGTGAAGTGAAGATGGCAAATAAAGTTTCCCTTTCCCGTATCCTCATGACAGAACACGGTTTGACTTTTCCACCGGACTTTTTCCTGGACTGCCATATAAAAAGGTTCCATGAGTATAAAAGACAGTTATTAACCCTCTTTCACGCGATAACACTGTATAACAGGATCATTGAGGGCAAGCCATACGATGATTTTGTTCCAAGAACTATTCTGTTTTCAGGCAAGGCTGCACCGGGATACACCTTCTGTAAACTGATTATTAAACTTATCCACTGCGTGAGCGATACCATACAGGCAAATCCTCTTACGAAGAAAAAATTGCAGATACTCTTTGCGCCGAATTACGGGGTGACTCTCGCACAGCAGATTATCCCTGCAGCCGACCTCTCGGGGCAAATCTCTACCGCCGGATATGAGGCTTCCGGTACCGGCAACATGAAATTTATTTTGAACGGAGCCGTAACCATCGGCACCCTCGACGGATCCAACATCGAGATTATGAGCCAGGTGGGAGCCGATAATTTTTTCCTTTTCGGCATGGATGCCGCAGAAATAACGGAACTGCGCCGGACATATACGCCCCGTTTGTTTTACGAACAGAATAGTGAACTGAGAAAAATCATAGATCAGATTGCAGAAGGACATTTCTGCCCTCATGAGCCGGGGCTTTTCGGACCCATTGCGCAAGCGCTCCTTCTTGAAGACCGGTATTTTGTCCTCGCTGACTACGCTGACTATATCAATTGTCAGGAACGTGTTTCCGCCGCATACCGGGACGAGGAACTCTGGACCAGAATGGCAATATGCAACGTCGCCCGGTCAGGGAGGTTTTCGAGCGACAGAACTGTGAAAGAATATGCAGAAAAGATTTGGAAGATAAAGGCAGTGCCGGTATAATATGCGTCAAAATATAGAAAAAGAGAAGGCCTTCAAGTCAAGAGCATTGATGAATATTTCAGAGGAGGAACAATCTCATGCTTTCTGAAAGATCACGTAAAATAAAGCCATCTCCAACACTCGCCATGGACGCGAGGGCAAAGGCGATGAAGGCCCAGGGGATTGATATTGTCAATTTCGGTGTAGGTGAACCAGACTTCGATACTCCGGAAAATATTAAAGAAGCTGCAATAAAGGCTATCAGGGACGGGTTCACAAAGTATACGCCGGTCGGTGGTATTGACCAGTTAAAGGATGCGATTATTGATAAATTCAGGAAAGACAACCACCTGAGCTATACAAGAGAGGAAATAGTGGTCTCCTGTGGCGCCAAGCACAGCTTGTATAATATTGCACAGGCACTGCTCAGTCCGGGAGACGAGGTCTTAATTCCTTCCCCTTACTGGGTTTCATATCCTGACCAGGTTTTGCTGAATGAAGGGATACCTGTTTTTGTCAAAACATATGAACATGAATCTTTTATGGC
>JAKLQR010000107.1 GCA_022013235.1 Thermodesulfovibrionales bacterium
AAGTATCTGAAAATTGCAGAGGAATTGTTCCCTTCAAGGAAAGTTGAATGCATCCTTGTGTATGTGGATACCGGAGAGACCCGGAGAATATCATGAGCATCCGAATCGTTCCCCGTGGAAGCAACCTCATCGAAGAAATCGTGTCTGGTCTCATCCGGGACGGATATGACTACTCTGCAAATCTTGTAGTGTTCCCTGGCAAGAGGCCCGCCCATTTTCTCAGGAAAACCCTTGCAGAGAGGATGCGGAGCAGCATCATTCCCCCCTGCATCTTATCGATGGATGAATTTATAGATCGTCTCTACGAAACTGTCCATTCCGACAAAAGACTGGAGACCATAGACGCAATAGCAGTCCTCTATGACATACACAGGCACTCGCCAAGTCCTCTTGGCAAGAACGGCTTCCTGACTCCGGACAGTTTCTTCCCCCTCGGACTGAAGATATACAATGACCTCGAAGAACTGTATATGGAATGCGTATCCGCGCATGCGTTCAGGGGTGTAGAAACCCTGGCCGGTGAGAATATCCCTGTCCATTCCGCGAAAAGACTTCAGTCATTATCGCATTTTTATGAAAAGTTCTATCAAAGAGTGCAGGAACTCGGCTGTTCCACACGGTCACTCCGGTACCGGACTGTTTCTGAAGAGGTATCGGATATCTTTCCGGACAATTTCCGGAAGACCATTCTCGCTGGATTTTACGCGTTTACTATTTCTGAAAAAACATTATGTAAAAAGCTCTCCCGGAGAGAAGATGCCATTTTTCTGTTCCAGGACGGTACAGGGCTGAAAGACCAGATTTCATTCATGGGGACTGCAACCGCCGATGAGAGCGAAGAAAAAGACGGCCCGACGATAAATTTCTGCGCAACCCCCGATACCCATGGACAGGTTTTTGCCCTGAATAATATCCTGAACGCGGCAAAACCGGAACTGAACGAAAAAACAGTCATCGTGCTTCCTTCTTCAGAAACACTCTTCCCGCTCCTCCGTCAATGCCTGTCCTCGTTCGATGAAGACGACTTCAACGTATCCGTCGGATATCCTGTCGTACGCACCCCGGTTTTCGGTTTTCTCAATAATCTCATGGAACTTGTCGCCAACATGGACGGTGATCGTATCTATATTCCAGATTATCTTAAATTTGTACTCCATCCCTATACGAAGAACATCTATCTCAACGGCGTGTCTGAACCCACAAGGATCATGTTCCATGCGATAGAAGAAAACCTTGTCCGCTACAGAACGAAAACTTTTGCAACCCTTCGTGAAATAGAAGAGGCCGTATCTTCCCTGAACGTCCTCTCCAACGTGACGGATACGGAAGACATATCAGCAGCTGAGATAAAGCGGCATCTCGGGAATATTCACAAACATACAATAGAGAAATTCCTCTCCTTTGAGGATGTGAAGGATTTCGCGGTAAAATGCGCTGATGTGCTCATATATATCTACAGAAACAGCACCGCACGGCTCCATCCTCTCTTTCATCCTTTTTCCGAGTCATTCATCAAGGCGCTCGATACCATACAGCATTCTTTCATGAAAAATATCACGTTTACTGAAATCACCGGTTATTTCGTTTTTTCAGAAAATACCTTATGACCTGTCATACACCATTCGAAGGCGTACCGTTACGCGGCCTCCAGGTCCTCGGATTCCTTGAGACGAGAACCCTGCAGTTCGACAGGGTCCTTCTCCTCGACGCCAACGAAGAGGTCCTGCCTGACACGAAAAGAGAAGATTCCCTTCTCCCGCTGAAAGCAAGGGAGATACTCAACATACCGACATACCGTGACAGAGACGCCCTTATTTCATATTACTTCGAGAATCTTTTCCATGGCGCAAAAGAATTTCATCTTTTCTTCGTGGAAAACGACAGGAAAGAAAAATCCCGGTTCGCAGAACGTCTTCTTTGGGAAAAGCAGAAAAAGGACCGGGAACGGAATGTGAAGAAATACCTCAACACCGTACAGTACCGTGTCAGTCTCGGGAACAGAAACCCCGGGGAGATCGCGAAAAGCAACGGGATGATGAGTTTCCTAAAACAGTTTTCTTACAGTGCAACGACTCTGGATACCTATCTGCGCTGCCAGCTTGCATTCTATTACTCCTATGTCCTGAACCTGAAGAACAAAGAAGATTTTTCGGGCAACATCGAGCGCGCTGATATCGGAGAATTCGTTCATTCTGTCCTTTCAGGCTACTTTCAGAACAGGAAGGGAAGACCGCTGAAACAGAATGACATAAACCCGGATGACATGGATATCCATATCGAGAGGCTTTTCAGGCAGAAATTCGGCGAAGACCCTTCAGGCGCCACATACCTCCTAAAAAGGCAGATAAAGAACCATCTGCGGGACCTTATTACAAAGTATTATCCTAATATCATGGAAAATTATCCCTTGGTCTTTCTCGGTACAGAGGTTGATATGAAAACGTCAAAACACTCTTTTCTTCTCAGAGGCCGCATTGACAGCATCGAGCAAAGGGATGAGCGGATTGTTATTGTTGATTACAAGACAGGCTCAAACCCGTCTTATCTGAAAATCAATTTCCAGAAGCTCGATTTGGAGAAAAGAGAGACCTGGAACGAAGCCATTGGAAGCCTTCAGCTCCCCTTTTATCTACTCCTGTATTCAGACATGACGGGAACAAAAGTCGAAAACATAGACGCCATGTTCCTCCTGCTCGGCCGCTCGACAATCAACCATGATATTGAACTTCCCCTTTTTGACAACGAGGGGCAAAAGAAACTTTTCCCGGTTCTTGAAAAGATTATTTTCAGGCTGCTCGGAGAAATCGTGGACCCCGGAAAGCCTTTTCTCCCTCCTGCCGACAAAAAGAATATCTGCCCGAATTGCGATTATCAGTACATCTGTGACACGCAATGGATTGTAAAGACAAAAAGGATATAGAGACAGCATAAAAACCAGGATTTATATACTCTGTCATTCCCCGACTGGATCGGGGAATCCAGTATTTTCTCTATGTTTTCTGGTTTGTCCGGTCAAGCCGGACAATGACAAAATTCTAGGTTCTCTACAGACTCCATAAGGTATAATTGCAGACTATGAACCAATTGGGAAAAAAGATCCTTGAAAAGATACACAACGATGGTCCGATCACATTTGAGGCATTCATGGACATGGCCCTGTATGAACCAGGTCTCGGCTATTACGCATCCGAGAAAATCGAGATCGGGAAAGCCGGAGACTATTATACGAGCCAGCATCTTCATCCCATATTCGGCGCACTCATGGGAAGACAGCTTGAAGAGATGTGGGAAATCATGGGGAAACCGGCAGTCTTTCATGCAGTCGAACCCGGCGCAGGAACCGGTCATCTTTGTATGGATCTTCTCAACTACCTCGCAAAGAGAGAGTTCTTTGACGCCCTGAGATATGTGATAGTCGAACCTCATCCTTCCATGCGAGAAAAACAGCAAAAACTTCTCGGTGATTTTTCTCATAAAGTTCAATGGGTCTCTTCCCTGGAGGAAATGAGGAGCATCTCCGGTTGCATTCTCTCGAATGAACTGCTCGATGCCTTCCCTGTCCATCTCGTTGAAATGGAGGACACCCTGAGAGAAGTCTATGTGACTGCAGAAAATGGACGCTTCAAAGAAACAAAAGGCGATTTAAGCACCCCTGCCCTTTCTGGTTATCTGGAAGAATTCTCTCTGTCTTTCCCCCCCGGCTACAGAACAGAGATAAACCTCAGGATTAAGGAATGGCTCAGGGCGGCGTCCGGTGTTCTTTCAGAAGGGTTTATCGTCACGATAGATTACGGACATCCGTTACAGGAATATTACAGCGAAGAACGGAACAGGGGTACGCTCATGTGCTACTTCAGGCATCAGGTTAACGAGAACCCGTTCACGAATACCGGAGATCAGGATATCACCGCCCATGTGAATTTTTCTTCGGTGAAGACATGGGGAGAAGAATACGGTTTCAGGACGCTCGGCTTCTGCCGGCAGGGCACTTACCTTGTATCACTCGGCATCGATGAAATGATCGCCGAACTGTATAAGAATTCAAAGGATTACCTTTTCGAGGTCGCAAAGATTAAGAGACTGATCCTTCCCGGCACTCTCGGGGAGACGCATAATGTCCTCATCCAATATAAAGGAAACAAGGCCCCAACCCTTCGCGGTTTCTCCTTAAAGAACCAGATGCGGAAACTGTAATATGTTTCTGGCATTCAATGAATTGTTCTGAGCAGCATAGATTAACAGGCTTCACAAACAGAATTCGTACTCTTTCCGCACCACTTGGAGGAGATAATAACTAAAAGTTCAAGACAAAGTATTGTGCTTCTTCTGTAAGCCACTGCCCTACCCTGGACTGTTATTTTATTTTTGTAT
>JAKLQR010000108.1 GCA_022013235.1 Thermodesulfovibrionales bacterium
CCGCAGAGGGAGCCACGCTGTACCAGTTTTCCGAGTTCTTCAAGCCGCTCGATATCTCCCTTTTCACCCTGACCTGAAGTGATCTTTTCCAGAATCTGGAGCATCTGGTAGGTACCGATCCTGCAGGGTGGACATTTGCCGCATGACTCTGCCTGTGTAAAGGACAGGAAGAATTTGGCCACATCAACCATGCAGTCATCTTCGTCCATTACCACCATCCCTCCTGAACCCATGATAGAACCGACTTTGCGGAGCGAGTCAAAGTCAACCGGCAGGTCAAGGAACTTTTCAGGAATACATCCGCCTGACGGACCTCCTGTTTGTACCGCCTTGAATTTCTTGTCTTCGTGAATACCGCCGCCGATGTCGAACACGATCTCCCGCAGGGTAATTCCCATAGGGACTTCAACAAGGCCGGTATTTTTCACTTTTCCTGCCAGAGAAAAAACTTTCGTTCCGGATGAACCCGATGTACCGATGTTCAGGAACCAGTCAGGTCCTTTCTCTATGATCGGAGGAACACAGGCAAACGTTTCTACATTGTTGAGATTGGACGGGTAGCCCCAGGGACCTCCGCCCGGTTCTGAAACCCTGGGGGGTCTCGCATGGGGAAACCCTCTTCTCCCTTCGAGAGATGCAACAAGAGCAGTAGCTTCCCCGCATACAAACGCTCCCGCGCCTTGTCTGATATGCACCGTAAAATCAAACCCGGTCCCGAGAATGTTCTTCCCCATAAGCCCGAGGTCTTCTGCCTGTTTGACCGCATTTTTGAGGGTCTTGATAGCGAGGGGATATTCATGACGGACATAAATGAATCCATAATGTGCATCGATTGCATATGCACAGACGAGCATCCCTTCGAGCAGGCTGTGGGGGTCTCCCTCCATGATCGACCTGTCCATGAATGCGCCCGGATCTCCCTCATCTCCGTTTGCGATGACCATCTTTATTGAACCGGGGGCCCTTTTCGCATGTGCCCATTTTACGCCGGCGGGAAAACCTGCACCGCCCCTCCCTCTGAGATTGGCCTGTCTCACCTCTTCGAGTACCTGTTCCGGACTCATGGATGAGAACATTTTCTCAATTGCGCCATACCCGCCGACGCCAAGATAATGATGTATGTCAAAAGGATCAATATTGCCGGTATTACGGAGCGCAATTTTTCGCTGTTTTTTATAGAAGGGAACTTCGTCCCAGATGGCTGTAGGCTCTTCGAGAAAGGATTCCCTGAAAGCAAGTTCCCTCACCGGAGTTCCTGTGGTATATGTGGTCGAAATTACCTCATGCGCATGTTCAGCATTGACTTTCTGGTAGTAGAACCCGTATGGTTCGGCCCGCATGATGGGACCTTTCTGGCAGAGTCCCTGACATCCGGTCTTTACAATCTCGACCTCGATCCCGGTCTTGCGTGCTTCATCCTTTAACGCATCGGCGACCTTATGAGCTCCCAAGGTGCTGCAAGGAAGCCCGCAACAAACTTTCACCATATTTTTCCCGGGATTAAAGACTTCCTTTACGAGTACCTCTCTCAGCTTCTTGAGTTCTTCAATTGCATTTAGTTTTTGCATAGTACCCTATCCTTAAAAATGAATCAAGATACATTTATTCAGCGAAATATTTACTCATGTGTTACTTTATGTATAAGTTATAACTGCTTAATATAATGATTTAATCAGTTTTTATAATCTGTATGAAATGCTGCATTTTTTTCTCGCCGATAATTTCGCCGACAACTTCCTCGTTAATTGTTGAAACCGGCGCAAGGCCGCAACATCCGACACATCCTACGGTCTCCAGTGTCAAGGCAAGGTCCTCAGTCGTTTCTCCATTCTTCACATTAAATTCTTTTTCAAGCGCCGTAAGAACTTTTTTGGAGCCTCTCACATAACATGCAGTACCAAGGCAGACTTTCACCACTTTTTTGCCTCTTGGCTTAAAGTGGAACATTTTGTAAAAACTCGCCACGCTGTATACTTCCGAAAGGGCTATGTCCAATTTTCTCGAAAGTCTCTTCAATACGTCTTCAGGAAGGTAGCCGTCCTCCGCCTGGATCTGATGAAGGGCATGTATCAGTACCCCCCGCGTTTTTTCATGCTCGCTGAGAATGTCCCCCACTTCACCGATCTGCTCATCAATACTCATCTCTTCTACTTTCATCAAACCTCCAAACTACAGCAGGAACTATGAAATAAGCAGTAAACACTTTTAATTACTTGCCTTTAACTGCATAGTGTTTACTGTTTAGTGCCTGCTATATTTAATAGATTCCTATATGCGGCTTTGCCGCTTTTTCCAGTTCACGCCGTGCAGCCATATCCATGAGTACCCGCTCGGCGCCGAACTTGCCTGGCTCATACTTTTTCAGTTTAAGCGCCTCTCTTGCTTTGTCAATATATTCAAGTGCAAGATGAAGAATTTTTTCAGGGTCTGGCTCAAAGTGCAGGGCCCCTCTGAACCGTTCAAACCAGACTTCGGTCATGATCCTTGTGACTTCTTTGCTCGCTTCCACGGGAGACTCCCCTCCGAAGATTACGGGGACCCCTGATGCAGCCAAATAACACCCTATGGAAATCGCTTTCTCCGACATCCACTCCGGTGCAATCCCTACTCCGGGCATACCGCCTATTTCATCCGAAAGACCACCTTCCTCCGCCATTGCAGCAAGTATTGTCAGAATCCTTGAGTTGTCTACGCATGAGCCGAGATGAAGGATAGGGGGAATGCCAATGGCTTCACAAACTTCCCTGAGGCCCGGACCTGCGTGTTCCAGCGCCATCTCGGGAGTCAAATATCCGGCGGTTCCGCACGCGGCAGAGCCGCACCCCGTTGAGACGATGAGCACATCATCCTTTATCAATTCAGTCGCCAGGAAACGGTGAAGACCCTGTGAGGGAATCCTCGGGTTATCACACCCTGCAAGGCCGACTATACCGCGGATTCTCCCTGCGATGATAGCATCATTCAGTGGTCTGAACGAAGCCCTCCATCGCCCCCCCTGCATATATTCGATATATTCGTGGGAAAATCCTGCAATCACCGGGAACTTGTCCGTTATATGACTTCCTTCAGTCTTTCTGTTCGAGTAATTGTCAATGGCAACCCGTACGATCTTTCGTGCTATTTCCCGTGCCCTGTGTTCATCATATTCAATATGGGTCGCACCCGGAAATTTCGCCTTATGTGAGGTCGTGATCACCTTGGTGTGGAATTTTTTGGATAGCTCGGTCAAAGCAGGCATGATACACTGCACATCAACGCTTATCGCATCAACCAGTCCCGTGAGAATCGCAAGCTCCTGGTTTGTAAAGCCTCCTGCTGTCGGTATTCCGTGTCGCATGAGAACTTCGTTTGCTGTGCAGCACATCCCTCCGAGATTGATGCCCTTTGCGCCTTTCGATTTTGCATATTCGATCAGTTCAGGTTCATTTACAACATCTACAATCATTTCCGCGAGAGACGGTTCATGACCATGTACAACAAGATTGACTTCGTCCTCCTTGAAAATACCGAAACTTGCCTCGGCCTTGACCGGTCTTGGGGTACCGAAGAGGATATCGGTGATGTCCGTAGAAATCATTGAACCGCCCCATCCATCAGCAAGCGAAACCTTAAGGACGCTCAAAAGCAGGTTATCAGGATCATGGTCAACGCCAATATGGGTCCGGTGCATGGCTTCTGTTATCTCCCTGTCGACGCCACGGGGGATTATTCCCCACTTTTTCCATCGCTCCTGAGTCTTCAGGGGGGCCCTTTTGATATAATTCAGCTCGCCTTTCTGCCGCCTGAAGTCTTCTATAAGCGTCATTGCAACATCTCTCGCCACATCATTTACCGGACGCCCTTCAAACTCTATCTCCAGTATCCCGGCTATGCGGTATAGTTTCTTGACGTCCTTTACCTTGAAATCCTTTGCCTCTCCGTTTGCTGCAGCGAGCAGAGTAAAGGCCATATCACGCGCATGGTCGGAATGGGCCGCTGACCCAGCTGCCGCCATCCTCATGAGATTTCTTGAAGCAACTGTAGGGAGTGTAGCGCCGCATACCCCTCTGGCTTCCTCTTCCGCATGAGCCCCCACAAGCCGGCACGGTCCCATATGGCAGATTCTACAGCACGCACCTGTAGCGCCTATAGGACAGGGTTTCAGCCGCTGGGCCCTGTCAAAACAGGTCTCTATCTTCTGTTCTTCACTCCATTCGATGATCTTTTCTGCAGCCTCATTTGCGCTTTTTATATTTTTTTCCATACACCCTCCACGCTTAAAACAGGGAAAGGCAGAGGTAAAGGTATAGGGAACAATA
>JAKLQR010000109.1 GCA_022013235.1 Thermodesulfovibrionales bacterium
CTTGGTTTTGCGCTCCTTTCTGCCTATCCCTTTTGATTTGCGTTTGCGGTGTCCCCGTACAAGGAGTCCTATCAGTTCAGCCCTTCCTTCGGTCTTAGGATGGTAGATGTACTGGTAGATGGCTTCATGGCTTATGCTGAGTCCTGACTGTTCCAGTTCTATTCTGCCCGCGATGAGTTCAGGGGACAATCCTTGCTCAAGCTTATTCCGAACATACGAGACAACCTGTTCACTCTTAAGCCTCGCGCGGCTGCCCGCCTCCTGTTTTCTCGTAACTGCACGCTCGTGAGCTCGGTGTGACAGGTATACCTTGTATGCAGGAGTAGCGTTCCTCCTCAACTCCCTCGAGAGCGTGCTCTTTGACCGCCCCAACGCTATTGCCATGTCTGTCACCGTCTGCCCCAACGACTTCATTTCCGCTATCCTATCCCTCTCCTCTAAACTGATGTGCCTGTATCCTTTTTCCATATCCACCCAGAGTACCAGCTATAAGCCTGTTTCTCCAAGTGTTGCACTTCCTCATTGAACTGGGGTGTTAAAAAAGATAACAAAAAGGGATAAATTATTCAGCGAAAAAATCAAGAGGTTGTCACAAGATTGGTTTAATTTCGATCCCTTTTTAATATTGCATGACAGAGGATACGGAACTGCTGAAATATGGAAGTTTATAATCTATCAAGTACAAGGAGACGCTGCGAGGAGTCTTTTTTTTGCACATAGCAATCAACATCCTTTCATTGGACATGAAGTAAAAAGAGACTCAGAAAATAAAATTGTATTTAGCTCCCAAATTCTTTTAAAAGCATATTACCTGAGGTATTGCATAATCTTATTACAAGCATGTGGAGACAAGTTGGCTCAGTTAGTCAGGTACTCGCTGAATATTGGTCAATGGCGATTTGAGGACGAAAAGCAGATTAAAGAAGTGAAAGCTTCAGAAAATAACACTACTTTGGCTCTACTTAGGAGACATTTAAAATTGAATGAAGATGAACCAAAGCCACTTTTTCAGGCTGTTGATTCTTATTTAAATAATGATAATGTCAAAATAATTATTTCCGTCCTTGCCAATGAAATTAAACATAGATGGGTCACATCTTACCAAGGAGAAGGCTTATTTCCTGTAAAACCCAAGATAAAACAAGAAAAGAATGGTTCTGGCAGAGTGATAAAAGAGGTTATTCCGATGTGTGGTATGACCTCAGGAGTGGATATCAATATTCATATAAAACATGTTCTAATTACTAATAACCTATTCGTTGATACAGCAGAAAAGGTCAAGGAGATACTAAATTTTGACAAATTTTACAGCAAGAAAAATGGCTAAAAATATTTGGCTCATGGGTTATGAAATTCATTTGTTCAGGTAACGAAAATTCCACAAGATAATCTCTATAGCGTTTTATCGATTGCTTTGACACTCAGCAGATCATATGATATTCTTTTGCTTACTTAAAAAAGCAATTTCCTATCAGTCAATCAGAAGCTCATTGGTTGAGGGCGAACCGCAGGGGGGCCGTGATAATCACATATTTGACGGTACTCGATGACGCTTATTTTTTTCTGAATCAGGCGAAAGGCCGCCCGGATGTACCGTCTATTAGACCGCTTCTTCAAAGGTACATCAGGGCTTGCATCCTGTCGAGTTGGATTGCCTTGGAAGAAACCCTCGATTACACTATCGACGACTTGAAGAAATCGGGAACCTTTGTGATGCTGCCGAATCGAAGTCTCCGAGATAAAATCCAAGCAGTCCTTGAGTTGCGCGGAGCTGCAAGGCTCGACTCAGCGCTTTCCAATGAAACAAGAGCAATACGAAACTCCTTAGTTCATCCCACGAAGAATACCTCGGAAGATACTTTGTTAACCGTTGAGCAGGCAACGAAAGTTTTCGATTTCTGCTATCAGCTTATTCGAACGATCTATCCATACAACGTGACCCTACGGAACTAATAAAACGAGGACTGAAAGGGGACAACGGTTCTATTTATTTTCTTTCTCACTCTTCACCCGCCTCCCCTGCGGGCTTATTACCGCTTCTATTTTGTGATCCTTGCCCATCTTTTCAACAAAATCCTCCCTGCCGTAAACCGCCCTTCTATCCTGATCTGTCAATTAATCAGAACCGTCCCCTTTAGCACTTTCGAACGGTACTCCCGGTCGTATTCGTTTTCCATCCGAAATCAGTGGAATCGACACCTCTACCAATTTACATTCCTTTTTATTACAATAGTGGAGCTATGGGAAAAGAATTATTACCCAAATCCATTTTGGCTAATTACGAAGTCCATGAGTGGAAGCACGCCTGCGCTATCCTGAAAGATGATTTTCCTGCTGAATGGCAGGATATTGTAGATTTACTGACGCATTTCCGGTTATGTAAAAGCTGGGTTTCCAAGGGTGGGGGAAATAAATCCCAAGTTGCAGACGCTATCGATGAATTTTTAACAGCCAGAGGATGGCTGGAAAAGGAATTTGCTACTTCGGTCCATGTTGATGAGAATGTAATGGACTCGCCAACTCACAAAGTTGATTGTTATAAGAACAGAGTAGCCCTTGAAATCGAATGGAATAACAAGGATCCATTTTTCGACCGGGACCTCAACAATTTCAGACTGCTGTTTGATTTGCGGGCAATTTCAGTCGGCATTATTATTACCCGCTGCGACCACCTCCAGGAAATTTTTGTGAAGCTCGGCAGGGGTTCCTCATATGGGGCTTCAACAACGCATATGAGCAAGCTTTTGCCTCGTATTCAAGGAGGCAGTGGCGCCGGTTGTCCTATTTTGGTATTCGGCATTTCCAACAAACTTTACGATGAAAACTGCTAACATATAACCATGCAAGAAACGGCTGCTCAGAATTTCGCCAAAACAATATTTAAGAAGAAATATAGCACCATCTTGGCAGATCCTCCCTGGCAGTTCGCAAATCGAACCGGCAAAATGGCTCCGGAACATAAACGGCTTAACAGGTATGCTACTTTGTCGCTCCAGGAAATCAAGGAAATCCCTGTCAGTCTTGCTGCCGCTGAAAGCAGTCACCTCTATTTATGGGTACCGAACGCATTACTGTTGGAGGGACTTCAAGTAATGGAAGCCTGGGGATTTCAATACAAGACAAATATAGTTTGGCACAAAATTAGAAAAGACGGTGGACCTGACGGCAGGGGCGTAGGTTTCTATTTTCGGAATACCACAGAATTGGTTCTTTTCGGCATAAGGGGGAAGCTCAGAACTTTGCAGCCCGGACGCAGACAGGTGAACATCATCAAATCGATGAAGCGAGAGCATTCAAGGAAACCAGACGAGCTATACGAAATAATTGAGAGGTGCAGCCCCGCCCCATATCTCGAATTATTCGCACGCGGCAAGCATAAGAATTGGGAACAATGGGGAGATCAGGTTGATGATTACAAACCTACCTGGGCAACCTACTCGAATCATAGCCAAAAGGCGTTAGCCCTTTTCGAAAAAAGAAGGAAATACGGGTAAAACCCTTGCGTATCTTTTTAGAGGACTGAAAGGGGACGGTTCTATTTATTTTCTTTCTCACTCTTCACCCGCCTCC
>JAKLQR010000110.1 GCA_022013235.1 Thermodesulfovibrionales bacterium
CGGTTGCCTCAAAGTTTTACGATATGGGATTTAATATCATCGCAACAAAGGGAACTGCAAAATATCTGAAATCCAAAAATATAAAAGTAAAAAGCGTAAAAAAAATCAGTGAAGGAAGCCCAAACATTGTGGATTTAATAAAAAACAAAGAGATACATTTTGTCATCAATACGATAAGCGGCGCACAGGCCCAGAAGGACTCATTTTCGATACGGCAGAGCGCTATTCAGTACAAGGTGCCGTTTACCACTACAATATCCGGCGCTATCGCTGCAGTGAATGCCATTGAGAAGCTGAAGAAGGGAAAGATTCATATCAAGTCGATTCAGGAATATCATAAGGGTACTTACTCAGGAGCGAATAAGTAAGTATTGTCGCGAAATCGCTGAACTGCATAATTTTTTGAGCAATATCTGAACTTTTTGGGTTAAAATTACTATTACCTGAAAATATTATTGGGGGTGCGTATGTTGGGGAAAAATTATTTTTTTACCTCTGAGTCGGTCACAGAAGGCCACCCGGACAAGATTGCCGATCAGATTTCGGACTCAATACTGGACACCATAATCGCAAAGGATCCGACAGCCCGGGTAGCCTGCGAGACGCTTGTGACAACAGGTCTGGCCTTTGTGGCCGGTGAAATTACCACAAACTGCTATGTCGAAATCCCTGATATTGTGAGAGAGACGATAAAAGATATTGGCTACACAAGGGCAAAATATGGATTCGACTACGAGACATGTGCGGTGATCACATCCATCCACGGCCAATCTTCGGATATCGCCCTCGGCGTGGATATAGGCGGCGCCGGCGATCAGGGCCTTATGTTCGGATTTGCCTGCAATGAAACCGCAGAGCTTATGCCGCTCCCGATATTACTTGCTCACAAACTTGCCATGAAGTTGTCGGAATTAAGGAAAAAGGATATCCTCGGATATTTAAGACCCGACGGCAAATCACAGGTCACCATTGAATACCGGGACGGGAAACCCCTGAGGGTTGACAGCATTGTTATTTCAACCCAGCATAGTCCGGAGGTTACGCTGAAAGAGATACGGGAAGATGTGATTGAGCAGGTAATCAAGCCCACAGTCCCTCCCGGACTCCTTGATGAAGAGCATATTAAGTATTTTGTGAATCCGACGGGACGCTTCGTTATCGGAGGTCCGATGGGCGATACCGGGCTCACGGGCAGGAAGATCATAGTCGACAGCTACGGAGGCGTTGGAAGCCACGGAGGAGGTTGTTTCTCCGGGAAAGACCCGTCAAAGGTAGACAGGTCCGGTTCCTATATGGCGCGGTATATCGCAAAGAATATTGTTGCCGCCGGCATAGCCGACAGAGTGCAGGTTCAGATTGCGTATGCCATCGGTGTGCCTGAGCCGGTATCGGTACTTGCGGAGACATACGGGACGGGAAAGATCCCGCAGGAAAAGATAGAGAAACTGATACGGGAGAATTTTCTTCTTACCCCGCAGGGGATGATCGATACCCTTAATCTGAGGAGGCCCATATTCAGGAAGACCGCTGCGTACGGACATTTCGGAAGAAACGACCCTGATTTTACCTGGGAGAACACAGACAAGGCGGATACTTTAAGGAAAGCAGCAGGACTATAAAAATCAGGTACAGGCAAAGGTAGAGGTTCAGAAGAAAAATTTATTTCTCTCTTGTCTCTCTCTATACCTTTCCCTGTACTTTTTGTGGAACGGAGGATAAATGGTAAAGCATGATGTAAAAGATATCACATTGGCAAAGAAGGGGAAGCTTCGCATAGAATGGGCTGCACAGGAAATGCCTGTGCTGAAAATTATTACCGAGAGATTCAGGAAAGAAAAGCCTCTCAAAGGGTTCAGGCTTTCCGCCTGTCTGCATGTTACCACAGAAACGGCAAACCTTATGGAGACCCTGCAAGCGGGCGGGGCTGAGGTTACACTCTGCGCCTCTAATCCGTTGAGCACCCAGGACGATGTTGCAGCATCACTCGTAAAAAATTCAAAGATCCCGGTCTTTGCAATAAAGGGAGAAGACAATAAAACGTATTACCGGCACATCAACGATGTGCTTTCGAGCAAGCCTCATATGACGATGGATGACGGAGCCGATATTGTCTCCACACTCCATAAGACAAAAAAAGATCTGCTCAAAAATATCATAGGGGGCACGGAAGAGACTACAACAGGGGTTATACGCCTGAGGGCCATGGCTGACAAAGGCGTGCTGAAATATCCGATCATAGCGGTGAATGATGCGTATACAAAGTACCTCTTTGACAACCGTTACGGTACGGGCCAGAGCACCATTGACGGCATCATGAGGGCGACGAACCGTCTCATCTCCGGTTCTGTCTTTGTTGTCTCCGGTTATGGCTGGTGCGGCAAGGGCATCGCCATGAGAGCAAAAGGCATGGGAGCAAAGGTTATTGTGACCGAAGCAAATCCATTGAGAGCGCTTGAAGCTACAATGGACGGGTTTGAGGTCATGCCGGTAAAAGATGCGTCGAGGATCGGTGATATTTTCGTTACCGCAACCGGGGACGTCAGTGTTATCTCAAAAGAATGCTTTGCCGTGATGAAGGACGGCGCGATACTCTGCAATTCAGGCCATTTCAATGTTGAGATAGCCACAGACGATCTGAAAAAGATGTCGAAGAAAAGAAGGATTATCCGGGACTTTGTCGAAGAATATTCCCTGAAGAACAGACGGAGGATATATCTTCTCGGTGATGGAAGGCTGATTAATCTCGCAGCTGCCGAGGGACATCCTTCTTCGGTTATGGACATGAGTTTCGCGAACCAGGCGCTCTGCGCGGAATATATGGCCAAAAATTTCAAAAAACTCGAAAAAAAGGTCTACAGTGTTCCTGATTACATCGACAAAATGATTGCGTTTCTCAAGCTCAAGGCAATGGGGATCAAGATTGACTCACTCACTGCAGACCAGAAAAAATATCTGGAGAGCTGGGAACTGGGAACGTAGAGAGTTTGCCGGGTTTGTCGTGTTTTCTTGAGTTAGTGAAACCATACTTATAAGTGATCTCATAATAGCAAATACATAAATAATCCCCCTCACCCTTGCCCTCTCCCTCCGGGGGAGAGGGGATTATAGTTGGTTCCTCCCCCTTGA
>JAKLQR010000012.1 GCA_022013235.1 Thermodesulfovibrionales bacterium
AAAGTACGGGTGTACATCACTCATACAACATCAATATGGATGTAGAAAGGATTACAAAGGAGTTATTTTCTGATGGCCTAAGACAAACATTTGGAGAAATTTGTGAAAGCCGTGCCGATTGTGATCTCTTTTTTAATATCAAGATAATAGATGCCCAAGCGGCAAGTCTAGTTAAAATCGGCAAAGGATCAATTCGTTCAAAAGTATCCTATGAAGTGGCCATTTCTGACAAACAGGGGAAACTGATTGAATCATTGCGGGGTGAAGGAAGTTATGAAGGTAGAGGGAAAGTTAAATCTGCGGATGTGGTTAGAGGATTATTTGCACTAGGAACATTAGGTTTGACAACTGTCGTTACGGAAGCTTTTGAAATTGAGAGTGATTTTGAAGGTTCTTTGGCTGCATCAGGAACAATCGCCTTTAACAACATAGTCGATTCCCTTCAAAACTCCAGAGCTATAAAAGAAATTGGTCAGAGAAAATTGTTCAGCAATACAACCCCAGCGGAACTCGCGGCTAAAGTTCTATTTAGCGATATGGATTCCGTCAGCCCCAATAATGCTATCGACGCCGGTGAAACTTCTTTTATTACCGTTACCATCAATAATCAAGGTACAGGAATGGGCTTCGCTGCGAAGCTAATGATAGATACGGATAGCAGTCATGTCCAAATTCAAAAGGAATACGACCTAAGCGACATACCGCCAGGTGGTTCGAAAGAAGTGAAGGTACCCGTTAAAGGGGCTCTCGATCTACCGGATGGTAAGGCTACTTTTACTTTCAGGGTGTCGGAAAAGAGAAACTATGATGCAAAACCGGTCAGCCTGCGTGTGGCGACCAATCGTATTGACAGACCCAAGCTCAGTATCGCCTCTTACGAAATCAACGATGGTAAAACAGGCTTGGCCAACGGGAACGGCAATGGGATCCCGGAAAACGGCGAGACAATAGAAATGATCGCCTTCATTACCAACTCTGGTACCGGGGATGCCAAAGGCGCCAGGTTGACGCTTGAAGGAATCAACGATGGCATTACGGTCATTCAGAAAGAATCGGCTCTCGGGACGATCGCGCCGCATCAAACGGTAAAAGGCACGCTGGTCTTTGAAGTGCCGCGCACATTTTCCGGTCAGGCCATTAGCACAAAGCTTGCGGTTTCCGATGTCCGTTTGGGACAAGATACGGTTAAAGAGTTTGCTCTTGTCTTTGAGCAAAAGCGCCCTGTCATCGCTTACACATCCAGGATTCTGCAAAGAGGTTCTGAAACAAAGTCCGCCATGAATGGAGATGCACTGGAGCTTGAAATTATACCGCGAAACGATGGCGGCATCCTGGCAAAAAACGTTTCGGTCCAGATCGCTTCATCGAGCATTGGATTTTCAACGCTCAGCAAAGATGTCGGAGAGATCCAACCGGGAAGATATGCCGCAGCACAGAGATTTGAAATAAATGTGCCACGTTCCTACCGGCAATCAAAACTGCTTATCCAGGTCTCCCTCAAGCAATCGGAATTTGAAGGCAAAGAAGATGCTCTTGAGATACCTGTCATGGTCAGGTCTCCCAAGCTCAGCTACAAGGCCGGCATTTCAGGTAAACACGGCGGGAACATGGTCGAGCAGAATGAACGTGCCTCTTTGGATGTTCAAATACACAATTCAGGTGATATCGAGGCAAAAAATGTGCGGATCGCTCTGGATATCAAGAATCCGGATATCAGATGGATGGGCAATAAAGAGGTTGTCGTTCCGGTGATTCCAGCCAATGCGTTCAGCGATACGGTGAAGTTTGATTTTTTTGTTTTTCGTCGTGTGCCGGTTGGAGAGCTTGCGGCGCAAATCACCATAAGTCAGTCTGATTTCCCAGGGGAAGAATTCAAACATGCGCTTTTAGTGAAGGCGGAGGCGACAGAGGTAGTGGATATCGCCGGCACAGCCTCAAGAAAATCGCTTCCGCAGATGATGGCGCCGGTCCAGACCGGGCCAGTGTTGGCGATTGCCAACCCGCAAACAGGTATGCGTGTTTATGACAGCAACATCAATTTGACGGGAACGGCGGCGGACGCCAGAGGAATTGACAGCATCCGCGTCGAGATAAACGGAAAATTGGTAAACGTGAAGACCGCTGAAACATCCGACATGAGCAAAAAGGAATTTAGTGCTGCGTTGCCGCTGGAATTCGGTGAGAATCGTATACGGATTCTGGCGAGGAACCTTGCGAATCTTCAGACGGAGGAAACGAGAATAGTTCTCCGGGAGCGCCAGGGGGCAATCCCAACAAAGATCCCGCCCCTTTCGCTGTTCAGCGATGTGGATAAGAAAGCCGCCGCATTGCCGGCCAAAAGAACAAAGGCGGATCATACAAAGTGGGCTGTCATCATCGGATTGGAAAAATATCGCTCCGTTCCTTCGGTTACCTACGCCATAAGGGACGCACAGGCAATCAAAGAATATTTGACCAAATTGATGGATGTTCCGTCGGAGAATTGTTTTGAGCTTATTGATGATGACGCGACCCTTGGCGTAATGCAGGATTTGATTCAAGACCGACTTCCGTCCAAAGTACAAAAGGGCCATACGGTATATTTCTATTTTGCTGGTCATGGGGTGTCTGATATTGGAAGTCGCACAGCTTATTTGTTGCCCTATGATGGGAATCCGAATAACCCAAAGAGAACGGCATATGCTTCAAACGACCTCTATGAATCCCTGGGAAAACTTGAAGCTAAGAATGTTTTTGTTTTTCTTGATACTTGCTTCAATGGTTTCGCAAGCAGAAGTGAAAATCAACTGACAGAAGGAACGCGGCCGGCGGGGATGCAGCCTAAAGACCCGATATTACCTAAAAACGTAGTCTTATTTACAGCGGCAGGTTCTAACCAGGTAAGCAATGCCTACCCTGATAAACAGCATGGCATATTTACATACTTCCTCTTAAAGGGTCTGGGAGGAGACGCAGGCAAAGACAAAAATGGTGGAATAATACTTAGAAATTTGGCTGATTATGTTGAAAAAAACGTTCAAGCTATCTCCAACAGAGAATTTGGCTCCAACAGATCCCAGATGCCCGTGTTCCGAGGTCTCCAAGGTAAAGAAGATTTAATAATCGTGGATGCCTTACCTTGAACAGTTTGGTGAGAACAGATACCCGTAGTTAGGTTTTCGGCTATTGCTTAATGCTCCGGCATAAGCTGAAATAACTCAACTCTTCAGGAGCAATATATTTGAAAGGAGATTAATCATGGCACGAACAGAAAGCAAGTCTATGCAAGTGCATCCGGCTGAGGAACAAAAATTGATTGAATTAATGCAAAAGTTTCATTGGTCTTTATTAAGTTCTCAAGAAGTAAAAACTAAGGATAGTCACTTAGAACAAAATTGGAGTGGGGACAAAATCATGTCCGTAACCGAGACTGAACACTATATTAAGTTAGTATTCTCCAGAGACCTCGATTTGCGCAATCTACAAGAAATAAAGAAAATTGAAAATAAGTTTTTTTCTCTGTCGACACCAGAATATCCCAAACTATTTCCTGTATCTATTTGGATGTGGGCTATCGGAGCATTAGTCTACGGTATTGGAATTATTGGATGGCTTATATACTTCTTTGTTAGTTATAAACCAAAAAAAGATATGGCAGATAAGACGCAAGAAGATTTAGTGCGTAACCGTGCCAAACTATTAGAAGAAGCAGAGAAATATAACTGAGCAAATTTAGAGTTATAGGGCTCAAGTTGCCGTTTACCGTAGAGTGAAGCGGCACGGTAAACGGTAACTTAACCCAAATGATAAGACACGAGAAATAGCCGAAGGATGTGTTTCGTGAAACGCAGAAAAGCAAATGCGAATATCATACGTTATCTTGATCTCAAGATGCTGTTATGTCTATGCCTTGTTTTGATATCTCTTTTTACAGTGAATCATCTTCATGCTGCTGAAGTGGTGAAGAATGTTGTCGGTAAGGGGGAGGCTGTCCTTTCAGGAATAACGCCGGAGCAGGCAAGATTTATAGCTCTCCAAAAAGCAAGGGTGGACGCGATTGAACAGGCGGCCGGGGTCAAAATC
>JAKLQR010000111.1 GCA_022013235.1 Thermodesulfovibrionales bacterium
ATTACAGGGAACTCATAAAGTCCAATTTATGCTCCTGATCCTCAAATAGGGTATACTTGTCACAGGACGACAATGAGTGCGCATAACCAGGATCTTTTCAACAATGAAACCCTGCGGATCATTGAAAGCAGGCGGAGCATCAGGACGTTCACAAAACAGGATGTGCCGGACGACATTCTGAGAATTCTGCTTAAAGCGGCCAATGAAGCCCCTTCTGCCCATAACCAGCAGCCCTGGAGGTTTTTTATCCTGCGGGGAAGGAAGAAAGAAGACCTGGCGCATGTTGTTAACTCCAGATCGGCAGTATTCCCCAAGCCTTCATCAACCCTGCTCCGGATGGCTGCACGGAGCATCATGAGCGCGCCGCTGGTAATCGGTGTGGCAAATACGGGTGAGTTGATCGAGCACGGGACTAACCTGTTCAAGGTAGAGAAGGAAATGGCCCATGATTTTTTCCGGACCATGGAAATACAGAGTTCGGCCGCAGCAGTCCAGAACATGCTCCTTGCTGCGACATCCATCGGCCTTGCAACCGTGTGGCTCGGGATTCTTTTCCTGATCAAGGATGACATCCTCGGCTTTCTCGGTGAACCACAGGGAGAATTCATGGCGGTTGTGCCCGTGGGCTATGCGGAACGGTCCTCCCGTGGTCCCCAGAAACTCCCTGTTGAGATAAAGGTTAAATATATCGCGGACTGAGAATGAGGGAGAATGCTCTCTCCCCTATGAGGGTTGCGGTTTTATGAAGAACCCGGCCCTGGCGATATCACATGAGGGAGAGGATATTCCTTATCGGATACCCTCTCTTTGCAAGGCGCGTATCTATATATTCAATCTGTATCGGGATCACTTTGATGACGCTCATGAAATCAGGCAGTGCAGCGTCTTGTTTCCCTCTCCTCTTCCGGTATGCTTCGAGTCCTCCGTTGAATATATCAGAGCCTTTTGTCCCTATCTCCGCAGCTCCGGTAATCTGAAGACCCCGCAAACTCTCCCAGTTCGTGAATGCATCGGAGACCGCTATGGATACCTGGGGGTTCTTCCTGATATTCTCAAGCTTTCTCCCGCCCTCGGTAAGGATATAAACAGTCAGTCCTGAAGGGAAGAACTCTACGGTTGATGCGCGGGGCATGGTGTCGGAGCAGGTTGCAATCACACAGGTTGCACGGGCCTTCATAAACTCTATGACGAAGTTTTCTAATTCTTTCTGTGTGAATTCCTTAGACATAGCAGAACGCCCCCGGATTTGATCCTGCCTGAAGCGTTTTTATAAGTTTCCCAATCTCATACCCCTGTACGACAACCAGAAACCCTATTAAACAATAAATCAGGAAAGACGGAACTCTTTTCATATGATTAATGATAAGGGAAAAACCTTCAGGATACAAGCAGAGACTGAAAGCAGGAATACGGGGATGTTTTTCGGGAGGTCAGTTAGACCAGAGGTAATCTTTATGAATCCATCCGACATTGCCCCATGCGTCTTTGACTTTTCTCCATGAACCTTTGCTTTTCAGGATCAGGAAGGAATCATATCGTTTTGCGGGCTCGGAAAATTTTTTGCTGTAGTTCGTGCCGGGGCCGCTCCGTACGTTCACGATTTCGGACTTTACCACAGCGCATTGATACCGGCTGGTGACCAGTGGTTTGTAAATCCAGGTTACATCTCCGTCAACATCGCTCACCGCGTACCAGTCACCCGAAAGCGATGTACCGACTTTTTTCAGCGGCATGTACTGATAGACCTGCCAGACCTTCTCATACCCGGTCCCGGGGCCGCTGCGCAGGTTAGCCTTTGTAGTCTGTACGCACAATGCGGATGAGTGTAACGGCAACATCACAATAAAAGAAACAATAATGCCCAGCACAATGCAAGTTTTCCTCATGACCTACCTCCGGTGCGTATTGAACGGTTTCTCGCATACTGTATCTTTTCAAAAACAAAAAAGTCGAACACGTAAAAGATATTTTGACTGTTCGACCCGATAATTCACTGCATGCTTATACATGCTATCAACACAGCGCTCTCGTGTCAAGGACACGATCAGAGAGGGAAAGGCAAGAATTCAGAAGAAAATATAGATAAATACCTCTCTCCGGAAATAATCCCCTGTAATCCTGTTTCGCCAGGAATAAGGCAGCAAACGAGTGCCATGCAGTCTCCGCGCGCATGGCAAGTTTTTTTGTGTTAAATTAAAAGTAAGGTCAGATGAAGGGAAAGGAGGTTCTTATGGGCAAGATAGGAGAATTCGAAAAAACGGTTGTGGCAGAGCCCCTCAAGGAGCCGCTGCCCGCGAAAAGAGTGATTCCGGAGGTTCCGGAGCCTGTGAAGAAAAAAGAACTGCAGCCTGTTGAGGTGAAGCCATCGAAGAAGTGAAAGAAATAAAAGCGCCTGATTATTGTACAACCCTTGTCGGCTGGCGTTTCTGGAAAATCAGGCAGAATCCTCAGGACGGCATTCTGTGGCTGAGATCTATTGTCCGCCCTGATTTATGGCCGCCGGGTGCGCGGTTTGAGGCGCATGGCAGATCCGCTCCAGGGTTATATGAACAGAATATTTCCCCGGAAATTCACTCCCAGTCCGGCATCTATGCCTTTAAGTCAGTCCATGACGCACTCGAAAACCTTGACCGGGTCTGTTACCGCGGGACGTTTCTGGGAAAGGTGAATATATGGGGGATAATCCAGAGGCACCATTTCGGTTACCGTGCGCAGTTCGCATATCCCCTTGCCCTTTGCCTCGGTATCTGCTGCATCTGCAAAAAAATTGTAAGTCTCAGAGCAGAACCCTTTGCCATCGGATGGGCAGCCTATCACTTCTCGGACGATTTTTCGGTGAGCGGGTTTGTGTGTGAAGGGTGCAATGAAAAATATTATTCGCTCGAAGCAGAAACCGGATACAGGGAACTGTCAGCGCTTGCGGAACGATACGGCATCACCATCGAATAATACCATTAAAACATTTCCCGTCCGCTGCAAAGAACAGGATGCAAAGTCGGCAACAGGTTTATGGTATTGCCCTCACAAGTTTTGATGATCACTGCTGTCGGTGCCCCGTTTTATAGCATTTTGATGTATAATATTTACTCACTCAGAGCGTGCCCCCTTAGCTCAGTCGGATAGAGCACAGGTTTCCTAAACCTGGTGCCGCAGGTTCAATTCCTGCAGGGGGTACCATCTTTCCCCTTTAAAAACAAAGAGTTACGCTGAGGCATGGACTGGTCCCTCTTCAGCATTTGACTCCACTGTAGTAGAATTGTAGTACTCTGTCAGGACATCCACGCTGCTCCGTAAACTCTCCGGACAATGATGTGCATACCGCTGGGTTGTCGATACATCACTGTGTCCCAGAAGTTTCGCGATCTTGTAAAGATCCACACCAGCCTGTGCGAGCCTCGTTGCGAACGTGTGCCGCAGGTCGTGGAAGTGGAAATCCTGAAGACCAGAGTCTTTCGCCGCTTTGGTGAATGCCCTTACGAGGCGCTGCCTCATAATCTTTGTCCCGGTTGCGCTCGGAAACACAAGCTCGCTATGAATGTGATGTGTCTTCATCCTTGTTTTAAGGATGTCAAGAGCAACAACATTCAGTGGGATCGTCCTGACCTTATCGCCTTTACCCTTGACAGTGATTGTCTTCCTGAAGAGGTCCACATTGGAACGTATGAGACTGAGCGCCTCATCTTGTCGAAGTCCTGTGTTGAGAACAAGCCTGACAATATCGACGAGCCTTCCCTTAAGATGGGAAAAGAGATTTGTTTCCTGTTCTGATGTCAGCCAGCGGTCCCGCTGGTTCCTCTCCCTGTCAAACTTGACAGAGGATACGGGATTAACGTAACACCATTTGTAATGTCTGATGGCGATATTGTAGGCGTTCCGAAGGAAAGCGAGTTCCCGGTTGACCGTGGCTACGGTTTTCTTCTCGGCATACCTCTTTCGGCGGTAATCTGAAACCATCTCAGATGTCACCTCGGCGAGAAGATATGATCCGAAATAGTTAGTGATATGTTCACGCAGGCTCCTATCTCGTGCAAGAGTATTGCTCGCCTTGGTCGTTGCTCGATCTTCCGCGTATTTCTCCATCAGATACGAAATAGTGAACTCCTTTGGTTTTTGAAAGTAGCTCCCGCCGATAATCTCTGACACAATTTTCGAGTATCTCTCTTCTGCAACTCTCTTGATACCTGTGTCAAGTGTGCGTTCAACTTTTTTACCGTTGTACTGCTTTATCATCCAGTAGACGTTGCCCTTCTTATATATGCCCATTTTGATTACTGCCCTCCTTTCCGGGCACCGGCAACAGTTCCAGCACCCAAATTATACCTTTTTGCGGTTTCCTCTTTCCAGAACTGCAGCCAGGCATGAACTTCGTCGTAGTCAAAGCGAAGAAGGGCTTTCCGTCCCACTCCGATTTTTATGGAGGGTATATGTCCGAGTTCAGCCCAGCTATAAATTGTCTTCGGTGAGCAGCAGATGATTTCAGCAACTTGCTCAGCGGTAAGAAGCCTTCCCGTAGCGTTTTCCTTGGGCTTCTGTGGGAGAGTAACTTTATTCAACTCTCCC
>JAKLQR010000112.1 GCA_022013235.1 Thermodesulfovibrionales bacterium
AAGGTAAAGACGAAGGGAAATGTTCAGGAATATGCAATTTATGAAACCGCTGAAGACTGGGCCATATGGCTTGCAGAGACTTATAATGCGAGAAAACGTGATACAGATGGCCATTCATTGCATTACGAGGCTGACGGCTCGTGTGATCTTGTTCATGCACATGGGGTATTTGTCTATCTTAGTTTTTTGCATTGTTTCGAATATTTCAATGAAATGTTGCGTATCTGCAAACCTGGTGGATACATTGTATTCGATTTTTTTGATAGCAAAACATTCACCACAGACATGATTCAAACCTGGCTTTTAAAACATGAACTCTATCCGGTCGTTCTGCCCTCGGAGACGGTCAAGACTTTTTTTGATAAGGCAGGCGCAAAATTGGTGACTGAATTCCAGAACAAATATGGCCAAGGATTTTCAACGTACCACATCTATCGTCTGCAATCAGATACCGATAGTGGTTCTATCACTAAATCTACAGCCACCATCTCAGTTGTGATTCCGACCTATAACCGGGAAAAGTTCCTGCCACGTGCCATTGATAGCGTTTTAAGACAGTCTCATCCTGTATCTGAAATCCTGGTTATCGATGACGGCTCCACAGACAACACTCTGCAACTGATTAAGATGGCCCAGCAACACTTTCCATTAATAAAATATATCAGGTTGGACAAAAATTCTGGCGCGCAGAATGCACGGCATGTCGGCATCCACCGCGCGACGGGAGAATGGCTCGGTTTCCTTGACTCTGACGATGAATGGCTGCCCGACAGAGTAAACTTGGCATTAGAAGCAGCAGAGCGAGAAAATATCTCCGTAACCCATTGCGAGTATATAAGACAACACCTAGACGGTCGGCAATTCCTGCAACATGTTCCTCCTTTAAGAGGTGATGTCTATCTCGATTTCCTTAAAAGCACAAATTCCTCATTCCCTGGTCTACTCCTGAAGAAGGAATGCCTTTTTGCAATTGGGGGATTGGATACCTCCCTTATCGCGTGGCAAGAATGGGATGTTTTGCTTAGACTATCTAAGGCTTACAAGTTTGCTTATATACCGCAGCCCCTTTTCATCTGGCACTGGCATGACGAACCGACAATTTCCAAGGATGAATATCGCTCTAACAAAGGTTATCAGCAGATATTCGAAAAACACGAAAAAGAAATTTTAGAAGAAGCGGGACTGGATGTAGTGATGAACCATCTCAAAAAAATATTTGCTATCTATCAAAATTTGGGGGCTTTTGCAGAAGCAAATGAGACTGCGAATAAAATAAACGCTTACCTGAAGAAATAAATAAGGATGGAAGAGACTTCGCTTCAAAACCTTTTTTATGATCCTCAAGATCCTGGGATCCACCGGAGTCCTGACCCGGCTATTTATGAAATCCATGCACGCATCCATAAGGCATATATAGACGGATTTAACTTCCATCTCAATGCCGTGAAAAAATCACCTAAGCTTCTTGAATGGGTTCTGAAAAAATACTACTTCGACTATAAGCTCCCGGATATATGAAAAAGAAGATTCTGATCATTCATCCGGAAGGAAACATCAATAACAACCCCAACCTGTCAGGAATTGTCGAGATACTCTGCGAGCAGGGGTACCGGGTTGAAATCGTTTCGTTGCGTTTGCCGGATGTCCATCAGCAATCTCCATGCCCAGGAGCTCTTCTCAGGCTGATAGATGTGCCTAATTTCCAGAACGCCCTCCTTTTCTCATTCGTGGCGCCTATACATTTATTCAACAGCCCTGACCTTCTCGGGGACTATCTACGCCAGGGGTTTCACGGGTTCGACCTTGTCATCGGGGTCGACCGGGGCATTATTGATGCATCGCTTATCTCGCGCACCCTGCATATTCCCCACGGACTGATCTCGTATGAAATATTTTCAGAGGAAGAAGCCGGACAGGAATTCAAAGCTCTGGAAATTGAAGCATGCCGGGGATTAGCGTTTGCGGTGTGCCAGGACAGAGCGCGTGCATCCCTGCTCGGGAGGGAGAATAAGATCTCAATGGACTGTATGCTTGACATCCCTGTTGCCGGTCGCGGCTCTATTCTGCCTTCTCAAAAGACCTTCTCTCTTCACGACCAATTCAAATTAAACCATGACACCAAGATAGCCGCATACATTGGCAGCGTGACCTTCCCCTGGTCGATGATCAGCGGACTCCTGGATACATTGCCGGATTGGCCTCCGGACTGGGTATTGCTGCTGCACCACCGGTACGGACGTGACCACATTGAGGAACTCTTCCGTAAATTCCCGTTGATGAAGAGTTCAGGCAAGGTTTATATCTCACCTTTTCAGCAGCTCGATTTAAATGATCTTCGTAAAATCCTTCATGAAGCAGATTTGGGGCTCGCCTTTTATTTTCCCATGGAAAATAACATTTTCGCAGGGAACAATCTCAGATACATCGGGATGGCCTCGGGCAAAATAGCAACATACCTGCAGCACGGGCTTCCGATTATGGTTAACAATATAGATCCATGGAATAGCATAATAAAGACTTTCGATATCGGCTGTGTTATTCACAATGCTTCCGAGATCCCCCGTTGGCTACAGATTTTTTCAGAGGACAGGCGGAAGAAGTGCGCCTCGAATATCCCTGAATTTTTTACATCACATCTGGACCTGAATTCCACTGTTCTCCCCTTGTTGGAGCGAATTCGTAATCTATTGGGTGTGCCGACAGTCTAGTTGCCCCTCCTGGAAACCGACATCAAATAATAATTCGACAAGCACTCACTTTATTGTTAATATTTTCAGTTGCTTTGGTCGCCCATGTGGAATTGTCTCCAATTATTGTATAATTTATAGTCAGATGGCTGCAGTGATAACGACTATGGGAATGAATGAAAGATGTAGGGGAAGAGTGGTGAACGACAAAAATAAATTGGATATCTTGAAAACAGACTGGCATTTGCTAAGTCATAGTGGCACAATGAACGGGGATAGGTCCGATGCACGTAAGACCAGAGATAAGCGTGAAGAAGTTATAAAAGCCGCAAAGGGTTTTTTCGACTGGTGGTTTTCCGGGATATAAAGACGAATGGCCGATAAAAATCCTCATAAACAGCATATCGAACATGTCACCTGGAATGAGCAGCACATAGCGACGATTATCCGGGCAAACTTTTTGCCTGATGAAACGACTTTTGTGACTCCTGACCACTATTATCAGCAGACTGGCTTTGTGGTATATCCGAAAGACGGTGTTATTAAGCGTCATGCCCACCTCCCCTTGCAGCGGCATCTGGTAGGCACGCAGGAAGCGCTTCTCGTCAGGAAGGGTAAGGTGGAGATAGATTTGTACGCCATTGACAAAAACCCCCTGGGCACATGGACATTGGAAGATGGGGATTTGATACTTCTCGTTTCCGGCGGCCATGGAATGCGATGCCTTGAAGATACTGTGCTTCTCGAAATCAAGCAGGGGCCATATACGGGCTTGGTCGAGAAGGAACATTTCTGATGATCCCTGTCTGTGAACCACTCGTGACCGAAAGAGAAATTGAGCTTGTCCTCGATTGCCTGAAGACAGGATGGATTTCCTCTGCCGGGGAATATATCGATCAGTTTGAAAAAGGATGGGCTTCGTACTGCAAGATGCCTTACGGAATAGCGGTCAGCAATGGCACAACCGCCCTTCAAATTGCCGTAAGATTATTGGACCTAAAACCCGGCGAAGAAGTCATCATGCCTGCCTTTACAATCATCTCCTGCGCCCAAGCGGTAACCTATTGTGGCGGCATTCCTGTATTAGTCGACAGCGACCCCCGGAACTGGCAGATGGACTTTGCACAGATCGAATCCAGGGTCACACCCCGTACACGTGCGATAATGGTTGTGCACATATACGGTCACCCTGCGGACATGGACCCAATACTTGCAATCGCAAAGAAGTACGGCCTCATGGTAATCGAAGATGCGGCCGAGGCACACGGCGCTGAATACAAGGGGCAGAAATGTGGTGGATTCGGGGATATCAGTGTATTCAGTTTCTATGCCAATAAGCTTATCACTACCGGCGAAGGCGGCATGGTCCTGACGAAAAATGCCGAACTATCGGAGAGAGCACGGTCTTTGCGCAATCTCTGTTTTCAGAAAAAGCAGCGTTTTTTGCATGAAGAATTGGGGTATAACTTCCGGTTGACAAATATACAGGCGGCTTTGGGAGTCGCACAACTGGAACGGATTAAGGAGATCGTGGATAGAAAACGTGCAATCGCCCGCTATTACACCAAACGATTCGCAGACATACCCGGGCTTGAATTTCCCCGGGAAGAACCGTGGGCGAAAAGCGTTTACTGGGTATACGGCGTCGTTCTCAATGAGAATCTGGGCATGGATGCTGCTGAGTTGGCCCTGCGATTAGCCGGGAGAGGCGTGGAAACACGGCCTTTTTTCCTCGGCATGCACAAGCAACCTGTTTTTCAAAAAATGGGGCTGTTTCTGGATGAGCACTATCCGAATTCCGAACGATTGGCCAGACGGGGATTATATCTCCCCAATGGACTGGCAATGGAAGAACAGACAATAGAACAGGTGTGTTGTGCTGTGCGTGAATGCCTGAAAGAGTACTGAGAGGTGGAATTCCGTGTCTAAAAACATCCAAGCATTCACATCCTATGCAAAGGCGTACGACACACTCTATAAAGAGAAAAAATATGACGCGGAATGCGACTTTCTGGAGTCCGTTTTCCTGCGTTTCGGTAAAAAATCCTTAAGAAATATCCTTGACATCGGCTGTGGAACAGGCGGCCATGCAATCCCACTTGCACGGAGAGGCTACACCGTATATGGGATAGACCGTTCACGGGCAATGATAGAAACAGCCGGGAAAAAATCCCGGGATCAGGGATTCACAAACCAGGTTTATTTCAAGGTCGGCGATATTCAAAAAACTGATCTCAGGAAAAAATTTGATGCGGCAATCTGCATGTTTGCTGTTTTGAGCTACCAGACTTCTAACGACCAGATCTTTGCAACCCTGAAGAACATACGGAAGCATTTAAAACCGAATGGGTTGTTTGTCTGCGACTTCTGGTACGGACCGGCAGTTCTGTCCCAGAAACCACAGGAAAGAATAAAGATAATAAATACGGGAGAGAAAAAAATCATCCGCATCGCAAAACCATCGTTAGACACCCGAACAAATGTCGTTACCGTGGCCTACCATTTAATTCAAATCCGAGGGAGCATGATAACTGAAGAAATAGCAGAAGATCACCATATGCGGTATTTCTTTGGTCCTGAGATCGAATTCTTCCTTCAGCAGGCCAAACTCAAACCAATGCAGTTCTGCGCCTTTCCTGTGTTAGACTCAGACATCGATGAAGAAACCTGGAATGTCTCCCTTATTGCCCGCGCAATATAGTAAAATAAACATATAGTTACCACTGAATCAATTTCAGAATTGGATATGGTTGGCTCTGACACAATAAAAATCCTTATAATTCATCCTGAAGGGAATATCAACAATAATCCGAATCTTACCGGAATCGTTGAGATTTTATGCAAGCAAGGATACGAAGTTCACTACTATTGTATAAAACATGATTATATTCCTGGACCGTATCCACCTTGCAAAAACTCCTTGGTTTTTATATTCGACGAGGATACACTTCAAAAAAGTCCTTTTTTTACCAAAGATACCTATGCTCTTGCTATCGGTGTTGACAGAGGAATCATCCTCGCATCTTTCATAGCAGCGAAACAAAATATCCCACATGGGTTAATATCCTATGAACTGTATTTTGCTGAAGAAACGGGCAGTGCATTTAAGGCACCTGAAATTGAAGCATGCAGAGGCTTGTTATTCGCAGTCTGTCAGGACAGGGTGCGGTCGTCACATCTTGCGCGGGAGAATAATATCCCTATGACAAAAATCATCGATATCCCTGTAGCAGGAAGGTCTGTTCAAAAAGGCGTGCGCAGTTATGCCCTCCATAAAGCCCTTGGCCTCAATAAAAACAAAAAAATTGCACTCTATATCGGAGCAGTCGTTTTAAAATGGGCCGCTATTGATATGCTTCTTGAAAGTACTACCCGATGGAGCGATAACTGGGTGCTTGTTCTTCATCATACATATGGCAATGCCAGTACTGTATTACACAACAAAATAGGCATGAAAAATGTTTTTGCTTCGCCTTTTCCAAGATTTCCCCTCAATCAAATGCATACCGTCCTTCATGCTGCTGATCTTGGTATTGCGTTTTACCAGCCTCTTACGCAAGGCAACTATACTGACTGCAAAAATTTAAAATACATAGGGATGGCCTCCGGCAAAATAGCCTCTTACCTGCAGCATGGGTTACCGATCATGGTCAATGAAATAGGCGAAATGAGCACCCATGTCAGACAGCACAGACTTGGTATTGTTGCCGGAAAGTTCAAGGAAATTCCTTCTCTGGTGAATAGCCTCTCACTGGAAGACCTTTCTGAATACAGGCAAAACTCTTACAGTTTTTTTGAGGATAAACTGGATTTGAATGTAACAATCAAACCCTTATTGAATATGCTTGGTTCTCTGAGTAATCGAAATATTCTGCATTCGACCAAAGCGAATGAAATCCTTGTTAAAAAGGATATCCGCACAAAAGGCCTCACGATTATTGCCCCTGACAACTATACAAACCAATCATGGTATGAAGAGGCTCAGAGACTACTCGGGGAAGACGCAGAGATTGCTGTCCTGAAAGCACCGTCAGGAGAAGGGTTTGAGAAACTTACTTTCAAAGACACCATCTTATTTTTGGGTGCTTCCCATCACCTTACCGGGTTGTTCGACACCCCGGTAAAAATACAATTCTGGAACAATATACCTTCGAAGAAATATTTTTATCAGTATGAAAGAGTAATAGGGAGTTTCTGGCCCGAGAATGAACAGAAGGAAAGGAATGTTCATAAGATAACAGCAGAGGCATACGCGGTTCAGGATGAATATGACGCGGTTATTTATGAAAAAACCTTCGGTGAAAAGGCAGTCTGGCTGCCTGATATGATCTCTGTGGAGAGGGTCCAGAGGGGCAAGCAGTATCAGGCAATTTCAATAAGACCGATAGATATTCTCTTTATCGGGAAAATACAGGGCAAATGGTATCATCCCAGGCAGGATATTTTAAAGAGAGTCGAACTTGCTGCACTTGCCCAAAACCTCAAGCCGGTGATAATAGATACCTCATTCGAAAGGATGAGTGATAGAGAAATAGAGCACTATTATGCACAAGCAAAAGTAGTCGTCAATCCAATCGGCGCCGGCAATTTTTTTAACATACGCTTCTTCGAAGCGTTGGCAGCAGGCTGTATCTGTTTGCAGCAGGTTGACAATAAAGGCTTTTCTCTGAAAGCATTTCAAAAAAGGTTTCAGGATTATAACGCAGTCTACTTCACATCCGCCGATCTCGAACAGAGGATCTCCACGCTCTTTTCGGATATTCCATCCTATGAACGCAGAGTGCCCATGACCAGTTCTCTCCTTTTGTCTCATGATACCGGAGAAACACGGTTTACAGATATGGGAATCATGCATGCATCTTCCCATATGGAAGAGTTGTCTTCCGATCTCTATCCCATTATTTTTATTCATAAAGGGGATAGTAATTATCTCGAGTATACACTCAGCTGCGCAAAAGCGTTTAATCCTCATCTGGAAATCTTCCTTCTGGGCGACGATTCAAACAAACATTACAGGAATCTGGGAATCGTACATGTCCCTTATAATGAATATGAGGGGGAGGAATCGAGGCTGTTTGAAAGTGTATTTCAGTGCATTGCTGGCAAAGAGCATCCTCGCGAGAAGTGGTGGGTCCATTTTGTTTTCAAGCGATGGTTTCATATCTACTATTTTCTGAAGGCACGGGACATAAAGAGATTCTGGACATTTGATTCGGATACCCTTATCCTCACCGATCTCGGCAAACAGGCATGGAAATTTAAAGCTTACGACTGTACAGAGCAGTGTAACGGCATCTGCATGAACGGGTTTGTCGGCCATGCTGAAATTGTAAAGCGATATATCGATACAATCAACGAACTATTTCAGAACAAAGCTTATCTATCTCAGCAGAGGGAAGATTTCAGGATAAATACAGATTATGCCTTTACGGAAATGAGGGCTTATTCCGTTTTCAAGGAAAAAAATCATATCAAGACAATCCGTCTCAATACCATCATTGAAGGGGAGACCTTTGATGATATAATCATCCAGCAGCATGATATGGAATATGAACAGGGTTCAAAGAAGCTATATTTCATAAATAACTGCATTTTCTTTAACCACCTGCCCACCAATAAACTGATTAAAGTCAATGCGCTCAATATGAGCGGTGCATCAGCGTCCTTAATAAAAGATTGTTTTGATTATGCTACAGCTTCATTTCTTCCCGTTCATTTCTTTACCATTGTCCTGAACGGAGAGCCGTTCATACGTCACCATATCGAAGTGCTCAGACAATTGCGTTTCAAATGGCATTGGCATATTATTGAGGGAGTTGCAGATCTGAAACACGACACAGCCTGGAGTCTTCAATTCGGTGCCAGGATTACAGACAACCTCCACAAAAGCGGCCTCAGCAATGACGGAACGACAGAATACCTTGATGACCTTGCAGGGCGATATCCAGAGGACATAACGATCTACCGGAAGCAGGACGGCTCATTCTGGGACGGCAAGATCGAGATGGTGAGCGCTCCGCTCGCACAAATCGAGGAAGAATGCCTTCTGTGGCAGGTTGATGTGGATGAGCTATGGACTGTTGAGCAGCTGAGTATGGGGCGTAAAATGTTCATACAGCAACCTGAAAAGACTGCTGCTTTTTATTTTTGCCATTATTTTGTTGGAACAGATATCGTCATAACTACAAGAGATACCTACGGCAACAATTCAAGCTACGAATGGCTCCGTACCTGGCATTATAAGGCCGGAGATCGATGGATTGCCCATGAGCCTCCACGACTGTGCAGACAAACAGGGAAAGGCATATGGCGTGATCTTGCTTCACTCAATCCGATTATGCATAGTGATACAGAGTCACTCCATTTAGTGTTCCAGCATTATGCATATGCCACTGAAGCCCAGTTACAATTCAAGGAGCAGTATTTCGGGTATGCCGGCGCTGTCACACAGTGGAAGAGGCTCCAGGAACAGACGCAGTTCCCGGTATTTCTGAAAGATTATTTCAGTTGGGTAAAAGACAATGCGTTGGTCAATACAACACAGTCACAAAATATCCGCGCTGTTGGCCGACAAAATATTGCCGGTGAATGGCAATTTATTCAACACGAGTTGCCGTATTCCGTACCGAAGAATCTTTTGTGGGTCCGTACCGACTCAATCGGCGATGCAGTGCTTTCATCATCAATGCTCCCCTATATCCGCGAAAAGTTCGGTCAGACAAAGATTACCGTTCTCTGTCAGGAACATATTCAAGAACTTTACGAGTCATGTCCGTTTGTTGACGGTTGTATCCCTTTTCACAGAACTCGCGCTTATCAGGATGAAAGTTACAGGAATGATATTTTAAGAACAATTCAGGGACTGCGCGCAGATGTAACTCTGAACCCAGTTTACTCGCGCGAACCCCTGACCGATTTCTTTGCAAAAGGGAGTAATGCTAAGGAAATGATTGCTTTGAATGGTAACCTGAGTAATATCAGTGCGGAGGAGAGAGACTACAACAACTCTTTTTATACCCGGCTTTTGCCGAGCTCGGGCACATATAAACCTGAGATTGACAGACATAAAGATTTCCTGAAAGAAATCGGGATAGATGTGTCCATTTTAGAGCCGGTTGTCTGGCTGGAGCCCGAAGACAAAAAGTTCGCTGACATCTTTTTTAATAAAAATAACCTGGATCCGGGGAAGACAATTGCTCTTTTTGCAGGTGTCCAGCATGATATCCGTATATATGAACAGTACGGAACCGCAATATCCCATCTTTGCAGGGACAACCAGTTTAGCGTGATTGCGTTCGGAACCTCAAACGATCGACCTGTGAATCAGCAGAATCTCGATTCTACCGGAGTTCATACAATAAATCTGAGCGGCGAAATGACTCTCCGGCAGACTGCCTCCATAATAAAAAGTTGCCGCCTTGCCGTCGGCGCTGAAACAAGTATAGCTCATATTGCCTGTGCAGTCGGCACTCCAAATGTCATCTTGACAGGCGGCGGACATTTTGGCCGGTTCATCCCGTATTCACCGCTTACATCAATAGTATGCTTGCCTTTGGACTGTTACCACTGCGACTGGCATTGCAATTTCGAGCGAGTACACTGTATCAAGGACATTTTACCTGAAGTATTTGCAGAATCTGTGCGACAAACGGTTGACCACCAATCGGCGAAACCACGTATTTTCGTACAGGGCGAATCGTTATGGAATACTCAGCCGGGATCACCATCGTGGAAATGGTTTAATAAATTTCTGAATATGAATACCGTCGAAATTATTCCGATCGGGGATGTACCTGATATTCCCTCGTCCGGGTGCCCAC
>JAKLQR010000113.1 GCA_022013235.1 Thermodesulfovibrionales bacterium
GGCCGCATTCAATTAGAGAGCATTAGGGTCAAATCTTCATTATTCACAGATTGTGCTCTATTCTTTGTATCAGCGTCTGTAATTTCTTGTCTCTTTCTGCTTTTTCCCGCAATCGCCTTCTCTCCTGACTCACCGCCGTATATCCGACCCCCATCATCCTGCCAATCTCCCTGCCCTTGAATCCCCCTATCCGATAGAGCAGATCCATTGCTATCTGCCGATACAACCCCTTCTCTTTCTTAAGCTCATCAATCCCCTTGCCGGTTTCACCTTCTATAGCCCTCAGTATAGCCTCATTGGACCGATAGCGCTGTATCGCTTTCACCGCCGGGATTTCCTGACCTTTCCCTCTATCAAGGTATTTCTCCTTCACCCACGCTATGAACTCATCTCTCCCAAGTATGCTCTGGCTGAATATCTTGCCTTTAATCTCAAGCCCCCTGTCCAGGTCCGTCTTGATCGCTTCCCTGTATACTTTCCTCGCCCCCTCGGTCTCACCACCGTATTCTTCAAGAACCATTGCATAATCTGATGTATGGCTCCCTCTTGCTCCCGGTGAGATATCCAGGCAGGCTGCTCCATGGATATCTGGTGAGATAGGTGAGCCTGTCCCGAAGCGGCCCTTTTGCCATGGCCCTGGTTCTCACAGGATTCAGATGAATGTAGCGGGAAAGAATCGTCAGATATGAAGCCTTGTCCCCCAGGATGCTTTTATATCTCCCCTGGTAAAGATGTCCCACTCTTCCGTGGCGCCGGTTAAAGGAACCGGTGTAGGTAATATTGAAGTGGCGCATGAATTCACTAAGATTGCCAAGAGGGGTTTCAAGAAGAAGGTGAAAATGGTTTTTCATAAGCACATAACTGTAAAGCTTGACGGTATAATTTTTGATCGATGCTGCAAGTATCTGAAGCATTTTCTTTCGGTCGGCATCATCTCTGAAGATGGCCTTCCTTTCGTTGCCACGACACGTTACGCGATAAACTGCACCCGGATATTGAATACGGAGCGGTCTGGCCATGTGATTCTATACCACAGGTATCTCTCCTTGTCAACTATGAAGATTTGACCCTTGGTTGCTAATCTGAATTCACAAAATCAAACCACCAACGCCATTCGTAATAAGGAAATGCCTTTTTTCTTAAGAGAATCTACCCGATCAGAACATATGAATGATATTGCCAAATTCGCTGAAATATGCGATAGTTATGTGTCAAATGGAATCGGAAAAAGTGACCCGAACTAAATTTTCAGGAGGTAATCCATGATAAAACGTTTGACTGTACTGTCTCTGCTTTTTCTTCTTGTGTTTCCCTTTTCGGCCTATGCAGGCATACCGCTTGATACGGTCAAGGGCCATGTCAACAGCATACTCGATGTGTTGCGTGACCCCGCATTAAAGGGGGAATCCGGCAAAAAGATGAAGAAAGAGAAAATCCGTGCGATTTCTGAAAAGATGTTCGATTACACCGAACTTTCCAGGAGGACCCTGGGTCCGAACTGGAATAAGTTCAACGCCAGTCAGCAGAAAGATTTCATTGAACTTTACAGATCTATTCTTGAGGATGCATATGTAGACAAGATTACTTCGTATACGGATGAGAAGGTGTTATTTAACAAAGAGAATACTCTGACAGAAAAAACAACCGAAGTCCAGACGACAATCATCACAAAAAAGGCGGACATCCCGATTTTCTACAGGGTCATCTCCAGGGGGGACACCTGGCGGGTTTATGACGTCGTGATCGAAGGGGTGAGCCTTATCAGCAACTACCGGTCCCAGTTCAAGGAAATTCTCATGAATAAAACACCTGATGCATTGCTCGATACGCTGCGGAAAAAAGTCGGCAAGGCATAAGCGAGACCTTGGAGAGCAAGAGAAAAGAGGAGGGAGAGAACTTTATGAAACAGACAGGAATATATCTGCTGGCCCTTATTGCTTGTATGGTTATCGTTGTGCCGTCTTTGTACGCAGATTCCTCTTCGCCGGTTCTCGAGCCGCCTGCTCAGGTGAGCACGGTCATTCCAGAAACGGCTCAGCAGCCGCAGCCGGAAACAACAGCCGCTGAGGAGACATCCAAAACAGAGGCTGAGACTGAATTCTCCGAAGACGAGGGGAATGCGATAACAATAGCAGACCCGATTTATCCCTGGAATAAGGCCATGTACCATTTCAACGACAAGCTCTACTTCTGGGTCCTCAAACCTGTTGCAAAAGGGTATTCCTCTGTTATGCCGGAAGACATAAGAATTGTTACGCGCAATTTTTTCTCAAATCTTACGACGCCGATTCGCTTTGTGGGCTGCCTCCTGCAACTGAGGGTAAAGGATGCAGGGAACGAGTTGGTCCGCTTTGTATATAATTCCACCGCAGGCGTACTCGGCCTTGCTGACGCTGCAAAGGCTGATTTTAATATTGTCCGCCGTGACGAAGACGTCGGCCAGGCGCTGGGTAGCTACGGTATCGGCCACGGCTTTTATATCGTCTGGCCTTTTATCGGCCCCTCTTCGCTCCGGGATACGGTCGGGTGGGCGGGAGACTATTTTCTCGATCCTGTCAGTTATGTAAATCCGATGGAGGCTTCATTTGGAATCAGGGCATACGATAAAGTGAATGAAACTTCATTGCGCATCGGAGATTATGAGGACCTCAAGAAGGCCGCGATCGATCCTTATGTTTCTATCCGGAACGCATATATCCAGCACCGGAAGAACAAGGTGGACGAATAGAAAATCCCCGGCTGAAAAGGGGCGGCTTATTGTTTCTCAAAAATATATTTACTGATAAGCTCTTCGATATCAACCGCTGATTCAGTCTCGGTGAGTACGCCATCGGGCTTTATATATTCTTCTGAACCGCCTGGTGAAATCTTGATATATTTATCCC
>JAKLQR010000114.1 GCA_022013235.1 Thermodesulfovibrionales bacterium
TCGGGCTATCTCCCTCCGATTTATCCCGATAAGAATCGGGATAAATCCGTAAAAATACTGCATCCGCCGTATTGTGTAATCTGTTTATGAATAATATTGGCTAAGAAAAGTGACTGCAAAAAAACCCCCCGCACTACGGAGGCTTTTTTTGCACTTATTCTTCAGCGCTTTTTGCTTTTAGATATCGTAATACAGAAAGAACTCATACGGGTGCGGTCTGAGCCTCAGGGCGTCGACTTCTCTCGTCCTCTTGTAGCGCAGCCACATCTCGATAACATCCTCGGTGAATACGTCGCCTTTCTTGAGGAAACTGTGGTCTTTCTCAAGGCAGTCAAGCGCATCTTCGAGCGAGCCGGGAAGGCTCGGCACCTTTGCCAGTTCTTCGGGAGCGAGGTCATAGATGTCCTTGTCGAGCGGTTCTCCCGGATCGATTTTGTTCTCGATGCCGTCGAGACCCGCCATAAGCATTGCGGAGAACGCGAGGTATGGGTTGCATGACGGATCGGGGAACCTTACCTCAACCCTCTTCGCCTTCGGACTTGGAGAGTACATGGGGATTCTGATCGCAGCAGACCTGTTCCTGCTCGAGTATGCGAGATTGATCGGAGCCTCATACCCGGGCACGAGCCTCTTGTAGGAATTTGTTGTCGGTGCGACAAATGCAGCGAGTGCAGCAGCATGCTTCAGAATTCCACCGATATAGTAGAGCGCAAGGTCTGAGATGCCTGCGTAGCCGTTCCCCGCAAACAGGGGTTTCCCGTTTTTCCAGAGGCTCTGGTGTGTATGCATGCCTGAGCCGTTGTCGGCGAAGAGGGGCTTAGGCATCATTGTTACGGTTTTCCCGTGCCTCAATGCAACATTCTTGATGATATATTTGTACATCATCAGCTTGTCAGCCATGTTCACAATTGGAGAGAATCTCATGTCTATCTCCGCCTGTCCTCCTGTAGCGACTTCGTGGTGCTGCGCTTCCACCTCTATCCCTGCCTTTTCCAGTTCAAGCACCATCTCGGTACGGATATCCTGCTGCTTATCCATCGGCGGGACAGGGAAATACCCTTCTTTGTGCCTCGGCTTGTACCCGAGGTTCGGACTCTCTTCTCTCCCTGAATTCCATATGCCTTCGACAGAATCTACGAAGTGATACCCGCTGTTTGCGGTATAATCAAACCGCACATCATCGAAGATGAAAAACTCTGCCTCCGGGCCGAAGAACGCGGTATCCGCAACCTTGGTTGATTTCATGTATGCTTCAGCCTTCTGTGTTATGTAACGCGGATCTCTCGAATACGGTTCTTTTGTGATCGGATCGACAATATTGCAGATCAGACTGAGGGTAGGGTGCTGGGTGAAGGGGTCCATCACGGCGGTAGACGGATCAGGTATTACAAGCATGTCGCTCATATGAATAGCCTGCCATCCCCGGATAGAAGATCCGTCAAAGCCCAGTCCGTCTTCAAACAGGCCCTCCGAGAGTTCTTTGGCCGGGACGGAGAAGTGCTGCCAGAGCCCCGGAAAATCCATAAACTTCAGATCGACCATCACGACTTTGTTCTTCTTGGCAAATTCCATTACTTCCTTTGGTTTCATTGTGCTGCCTCCTTTTATTCTGTGTGATAGAAAAAATACGCTTGTCAGTTTCAGACAATTACTTTATCTTCCTCCGGGGAGATTCTGTGAAAATATTCTTCAGTGCATTGCCGGGTTAAATCGCTTCTTCCCCTTTTTCTCCTGTCCTTATCCTGATCACGTCCTCGAGCGAGTAGAGGAAAATCTTTCCGTCACCGATATTCCCCGTATTCGCCTTCTCAATGATTGTCGAGATGACTTGGTCCTTCATTGCATCGGGGATTACCACCTCCAGCTTGATCTTCGGAAGAAAATTCACCTCATACTCTGTCCCGCGGTAGACTTCTACGTGTCCTTTCTGTCTCCCGAACCCCTTGACCTCACTGACGGTCATGCCGTGAATCCCGATGCTGTTCAGGGCATCCTTGACCTCATCGAGCTTGAAGGGTTTTATGATTGCTTCAACTTTCTTCATGCTTCCTCCTTATTCCATTAAAGTCATTCGTAAACAGTCACCGGTCATGAAAATCAATGACAAATGACTATTGACTCTTGACTGTTTTACAGACTGTATGCTTTTTCACCATGCTGGCTTTCGTCAAGCCCGGTGATCTCATGTTCAGATTCAACTCTTACCCCAAGCACCGCCCGGGCGATCGAGAAGATAATCAGTGTCATTACCCCACTGTATACAATTGTCACACCTACTGCGATCAACTGAGTAATCAACTGACCGGGGTTTCCGTAGAGGAGACCGGTACCAGCTGCGTTGACTGCAGGGTCTGCAAACACACCGGTCAATATGGCGCCGAGGATACCGCCGACACCATGGATGCCAAAGGCGTCGAGAGCGTCGTCATATCCGAGCTTCGGCTTGATGCTCGCAACTGCAAAATAGGGCACGATACCCGCGAGGATGCCGATGATTATCGCGCCTTGAATATTCACAAACCCTGCCGCAGGGGTTATTGCAACAAGACCTGCTATCGCACCGGAAGCAAGACCAAGCACCGTGGGCTTCTTCGTATGCATCCATTCCGTGAACATCCATGACATTGCTGCGAGTGCTGTTGCGGTGTTGGTATTAATGAAAGCCACCCCGGCAAGTCCGTTCGCTGCAACCGCAGAACCGGCATTAAACCCGAACCAGCCGAACCA
>JAKLQR010000115.1 GCA_022013235.1 Thermodesulfovibrionales bacterium
GAGGGATGAAAATCTTCCCAGTTTTTGTTGACTGTGCAGATGATCAAAGCCCCTCCTTGCTTCAATACCCGAAACGCCTCTGAAACAGCCTTTTGCGGTGTCTGTAAATAATAAATCGCCTCATATAGTAAAACTATGTCAAAAGACACATCCGGGTAATTCAGATGGTGGGCGTCCAATGATATGATATCAATATTCTTATCGCCTTTATAGAGATTGCTTGCGATGCCGACATTCTTCTCGTCGATATCCCCACCAACAACATGCCTGGCCGTTGTCGCCAAGTACCCCAAGCCGATGCCGCTCCCGCAGGCGACTTCCAACACATCCTTATTTGAAGCATAATCGCTTGCAAAACGATACCTGTGATAGAGGCGAGACAGTTGCTCGTCGCTCGCTTTCATCCCCGGTGACTCAGTAATCGAATGATAATCAATTTTCATGTCGGTGTTTTATGATATTCCTCCTTGTTGCATCTACTTTTATTGCTTGATTAGCGAATGATTTGTGGCAATTTCTTCAATATGATTCATATAATCAGTGTATATCTTATCCGCATCAAGGTATTCGTCAAAAACCTTTTTTACACGAGTAGCTGTCTTACTATAAAGTTCCGGAGAAGAACTCAGTCTATGTATTATATTTGTTAGGGCTTCAACGTCTCTCGGGGCGTAGTTAAAACCGATTTCATGCGAATTAATAAACTGCCACAGGTCGCCTTTGAAGGCAGAAATTATAGGAAGACCTGCTGCGAGGTAAACAAACACTTTGTTTGGAAAAAATAAAGCATCTTGAGGAGTAGGAGAGACGCCGACGTGTGAATGGGCCATAAGGATATCAATATCATTCTGTTTTAGCCATCCAGGCAGAGAGACGTTCGGAAGAGCCTTGGCCTTTTCGCCAATCCGACTCATGAAAGCACCATCACCAGCAATTACAAAGTGTATTTTCTCTCCCAATAGCTTTTTTGCAGCTTCAAGGAGAATCTCTGGATTGTGGTAATAGGCAAATGTACCGATGAACGTGACGACAAACTTATCTTTTAAAAGTGGCAGGATAGAGAAAAGTTGCTCCGACGGAGTTCCATTCATTTTCTTTCTGCGATAACCTAAGTAGAATACGCGATCTTCTGTCCGACGTGGTCTCCCTGCATATGATAATCCCCAAGTTAACAAAGAATCCATCATTGCTATAAGAGAATCGGCGCCACTAACGGCTTGCTTAAAAAGGAAAAACTCTCTGGCGAGAAGTATTTTGGCAGTAGAATGAAGGCAAGGTGGAATTCTGTCAAGGAAGATGTCGGGCCACTGATCCCTGATATCTACGATAACCGGTATGCCTCTCTTCTTTGCATATACGACAGCTTCTCTGGCAAGGTCATAAGAAGGGCTGGCTACAACAATAATGTCAGGAGGTATAACGCTCTGAGCTTTTCGACGGAATTTCAAAGCAATGATTCTATGGTCAATGAAACGGGCCAGCGAGATGTTTCGACGGTAGGCCATACCCTTTAGAGCCCGGAGATGGTATGCCTTCCCAAGATCAATTTCGGTGTCTTTATCAAAGATAAATTCTTTTTTAAAGTGGTCGAAGGCACTGGTCCACCACAGGACATTATGGCCCCGCGCAACAAGCCCTTCTGCGACAATTGCAGTGCGTAATTTTCTTGCCCCCTCTTGGACTGGAAGCGCTTCTCCAATAGTGATCAGCCAGACATTCATATTTCGGTGGAATTTGTCCTCCTGGCCTTAGCAGGAGATCCGTACACCACCGCGCCGGAAGGAACATCCCGGGACACTACCGTTCCCGCTCCAACGAGGGCGTTGTCCCCTATATTTAGTCCAGGCAGAATAGTGACATTTGCACCGATGACAGCGTGTCGCCCAACATTAACGCCCCGAAGGTTCTGTTTTGTATCTGGACGATTCGGGTACTTGGCGTTGGTCAGGACTACGTTGGGGCCAATCCAGCAACCCTCCTGAAGAACGCAGAATTCAGGGATGAAAGCATTAGAATGAATGCGCACGCCATCACAGATCTTAACGTGGTGTTCCACCACAGTCCCGGTACCTATGCTCACATCGTCTCCAATTTCATTTTCCTCTCGGATCATGACAAAGTGGCCCGTCTGAAAATGCTTCCCAACCCTGTTTCCTGCGTAGATGACCGTATGAGAGCGGATAACTGCACCCATTCCAATCAAGGTCATAAGATCTCCAGGTTTTCTGCCCCGCGGTGGCTCACCGACGATCACGAAGGTCCCGATTTCGGCTCCTTCGCCGAGTTCCACATGAGGATGAATTATGTATTCCAAGTTCTGGTCTCCCATGGTTCAGTCTGGCTGGCCAAGACGGCAGAAATGCGGACGAAAACGCAAAGGCACCATTTTACCGGTCTCGGCTGATTCATAGATAGCGTTGATCAACTCAAGGGACTTGCGCCCCTCGAAACCCTCGACCAAGCCTTTCTTACCCTCCTGAAGGCACTGAATCACCCCTTGGAGATACTCACGATGATTCCATGAAAAACCTACAGGATTCCTTCCCCAGCGTTCGAAGATCTCGGCGTCGTCCGGTGCCGTTTCAAGGAACTGCCAAGTCTTGAGTTCGTTCATGAAGAAGCCACCAATTTCCACAGATCCCTTTTCACCAAGGATGCTGATGGACCCCTCTAGATCCTTAGGACGCGTTGCGGTAGTGGCCTCTATGATCCCCAAGGCACCGCTGGTGAAACGGATGATGGCCACGCCCGTATCCTCAGCCTCAATACGGGCAAGCCGGGTTTCTGTCATA
>JAKLQR010000116.1 GCA_022013235.1 Thermodesulfovibrionales bacterium
ACGCGCGCCTGCAAGCGCATCTTCAATTGATGCAACCCCTTTCTCGCTGTCCAGGAAGGAGCTTGCTTCAATAACAGGGTCTGTCTCATCCTGAGCAAATATACGGAACGCAAGCGGTTCAAGTCCCTTTTCTTTCGCCACTGTCGCACGCGTCCGTCGTTTCGGACGGAAGGGGAGATAGATGTCTTCAAGGATCGTCATAGATTCGGCAGCGTCTATCTTTGTCTTCAATTCCTCGGTGAGCAGCTCCCTTTCTTCGAGTGATTTCAGGATAGCTTCCCTCCGTTTATCGAGGTCCCGCAGTTGTTCGAGCCTGTCCCTGATTGCGGTGATCGCGACTTCGTCGAGGCTACCTGTAGCCTCTTTCCTGTACCTTGCAATAAAGGGGACTGTCGCCCCTTCATCAAGGAGTGAAGCTACTGCCTCAACCTGCCGGGTCTTTATCGCAAGCTCTTGTGCGATTACCGTTATATGTAATTTCATTCCCGTCTCCTTAATTGTCTCGTTCTTCATCTTCTATATCCTTTAATATTAATTCGGCAAACACATGAACCTATAGTGTTTGTCATTCCCCGACTTGATCGGGGAATCCAGTCTTTTCAATAGGTTCTGGATTGTCCGGTCAAGCCGGACAATGACGATATTAAAGTAATTGCTTGCCGGGTTAATAGTAATAAACTGGTCATCAAATACTGCATTTGACGCATTCATCCGTGAATTCATGGATCATCCACGATAGTTAACCTCTTGTTAAATGACGGTATTTTATGCGGTGGGGCTGGTCGGCAGCATCGCCGAGACGGGCTTTTCTGTCCGCCTCATACTCCGTGTAGTTCCCGTCAAACCATGCCACACTACTTTCGCCCTCGAACGCAAGTATGTGGGTAGCAACACGGTCGAGGAACCACCGGTCATGGCTGATAACCACAGCACATCCTGCGAAATTTTCCAGCGCTTCTTCCAGCGCACGCATAGTATTGACGTCAAGGTCATTGGTTGGCTCGTCCAGCAGAAGGACGTTCGCCTCTTCCTTAAGCATTCGTGCGAGATGAACACGGTTCCTTTCTCCTCCGGACAGCATCGATACCTTTTTCTGCTGATCGTTCCCTGAAAAATTGAAGCGTGCGACGTAAGCGCGCGAATTGACGTCCCTCTTGCCGAGCTGGATCATATCATCGCCTCCGGAGATGACCTCCCATATGGACTTGCCCGGATCGAGGACGTCGCGGCTCTGGTCTACGTATGCGAGCTTTACTGTCTCACCTGTCCTGAATGTCCCCGAATCAGACTTTTCCTGCCCGGTGATCATCCGGAAAAGGGTGGTTTTTCCCGCTCCGTTCGGTCCTATCACGCCGATAATCCCTCCGGGAGGAAGAGAAAAAGTCATATTCTCCATAAGGATATTGTCGCCATATGCTTTGGTTACGTCGTGAGCTTCTATCACGACGTCTCCGAGGCGTGGTCCCGGGGGGATATATATCTCAAGCTCTTTGGATCTTTTCTCGATATCCTGGCTGAGGAGCGTCTCATAAGAATTTATACGCGCCCTGGATTTCGCATGGCGTCCTTTCGGAGACATCCGTATCCAGTCCAGTTCTCTCTGCAGGGTCTTCTGCCTTTCGCTCTCGGACTTTTCCTCCTGCTGCAGACGGTTTTTCTTCTGTTCAAGCCAGGAGGAATAGTTCCCTTTCCATGGTATACCCTGTCCCCTGTCGAGTTCCAGTATCCACCCTGCGACGTTATCAAGGAAATACCGGTCATGTGTTACCGCGATGATAGTTCCCGGATAGGTATGGAGATGATGTTCGAGCCAGGTTACGGACTCGGCATCGAGATGGTTGGTGGGCTCGTCAAGGAGCAGGATGTCGGGTTTCTGGAGGAGAAGCCTGCAGAGGGCCACCCGCCGCCTTTCCCCACCCGATATAATTTTGACAGGAGTATCTCCCGGAGGACAGCGCAGGGCGTCCATGGCCATCTCCAGGCGCGAATCCAGATCCCATGCGTCCATCGCATCCAACATCTCCTGTACCTTCCCCTGGCGTTCAATGAGTTTGTTCATCTCGTCGTCAGACATCGGCTCTGCGAATTTTTCATTTATGAGGTTATATTCATGCAGGGCGTCTACTGTCTCCTGAACTCCTTCTTCCACAATTTCCCGTACAGTCTTGCTGTTGTCCAGTTCCGGTTCCTGTTCAAGAAACCCTACGGTATGTCCTGGAGAGAGGACTGTTTCCCCGTTGAATTCCTTTTCAACCCCTGCGAGGATACGGAGAAGGGAACTTTTCCCCGACCCGTTCAGCCCGATGACTCCTATCTTCGCTCCGTAGAAATAGGAGAGGTATATATCCTTGAGGACTGGCTTCTTATCATAATATTTGCTCACCCCGATCATAGAATAAATAATCTTGTTCGGTTCATTGCTCATCGTATCTCATATCCTTTCTTTCCTGAATAGAATATCGCTTTCCTCGTTTTATCAGGAACCCTTCCTGCAGAAGCTGTTTGAGTGCGTTCACGATCTTCTCCGAAGGAACTGCAAGCTCAGCAGTTATTTCTTTCTGTGTGATTTCCCTCTTCTCAAGCACCAGTTTAAGGACCTTCCCCCTTGCCTGTCTGTTGGAACCATGAAACGGTTCCTGTTTCCTGTAGTGGGCGCTCCTCCTGTTCGGGTTTTCGTAACTCTTCTTCAGCATAACCCCGTAATCCATAAGGGCATAATACCATTCCCTGGGGTTCTCTCTGTCTATGGTATTTTCTACCAGCGCGAGAATCTCTGAATCCTTTACGTCCTCTCTTTCGCGAAAAAAGAAATGGAGGAAAACCCTCCTGATATTCGTTTCGATAAAAATCGCCGGCCTTTGAAAAGCAAATACAGAAAGAGCGGCGGAAGTGTATTTTCCGATCCCCGGGAGCTTTGCAAGTTCTTCCGGGAGCTCAGGCAGTTTTCCCTTATATTTCTCCATGACAATTTCGGCGCTTGCTCTCAACGCGATTGCCCTTCTGTTATATCCGAGCCCCTGCCATGTATTGAGCACATCACTGAGGGACGCCTGTGCAAGGGAAGAGAAGTCAGGGAACGTCTTTATAAACTGAAGGTATTTACCAATAACCCTTTCGACCTGTGTCTGCTGGAGCATGACTTCTGATACGAGGATACGGTAAGGGTCCCTTGTTTTTCTCCACGGGAGACTGCGCATATTCTCATGGTAAAACGCATAGACGTTCTTCCTGAATGCATCTATGCCCTTATTTTTTCCGACCACTGCCGCGCTTTACTGAGGATTTCCTGTTCGTCGGCCGTAATCAGCCTGCCGTTTTCGACCACGAATCTGCCGTTCACCATGACCGCATCAACGTCCGAGGCCATCGCAGCATATACGATGTGGGAACAGATATCATAGAGCGGAGTGAGGTGCGGTTTGTTTAAATTCATCGATACGAAATCAGCGCGTTTCCCCTTTTCGAGGCTCCCGATTCTGTCCCCGAGACCGAGCGCCTCCGCGCCCCATCTGGTCGCCATCAGGAGCACGGTCTTCGCGTCCAGTGCAGTCGGGTTTTCCGAGAGCGCTTTATGGACCTTTGCGGTAGTAGACATTTCGCTGAGGATATTGAGGTCGTTATTGCTTGCCGCCCCGTCTGTACCGAACGTTACCTTGACCCCGGACATGAGCATGGTGACTACCGGGGCGAACCCTGAAGCAAGCTTCAGGTTGCTCTCCATGCAATGGGATACCCCTGCTTTTCTCTTTGCAAGGACTTCTATTTCGTCATCGTCAAGCCAGATACAATGCGCGGCGAGCACGGTTTCGTCGAGAAATCCGAGGGATTCAAGGTAGTGCACCGGCTTCATGCGGTATCTCATTTTCACTTCTTCGACTTCCCACTTCGTCTCAGCTAAGTGGATATGGAGCGGCACACTGTATTGTTCGGCCATCGCTTTTGCTTTCTTCAATGTTTCAGTCCCGCAGGTATAAAGCGCATGGGGCGCAATGCAGGGAGAAATAAGTTCATCACCTTTCCAGTCTTTGATGAACGACTCGGCATGGGCAAGATATTCATCCGGTGAATTTCCTGACTTCGTGGGAAAATCGAGGATCCCGCTCCCCAGAACAGCCCTCATCCCGATTTTTTTCGTCGCATGCGCAGCAGAGTCCTCGAAGAAATACATATCGTTATATACCGTTACCCCGCCTTTGAGCATTTCGAGGCAGGCAAGCTCTATCGAATCGGAGATGAATTCAGGACTCAGCCATTTGTTTTCGGCGGGCCAGATATGGTTGTTCAGCCATTCCTGAAGGGGAAGGTCGTCTGCTATCCCCCTGAAATACACCATAGCCGCATGGGTATGAGTATTGATCAGCCCCGGAAAAATGACGTTTTGCTGCTTTCTGGTTACCCTTTCGGAAGTATAGGCGCGGGAAATTTCATCAAATGTCCCGACGTCGAGGATATCAGTCCCCTTTACCGCAAGCGCCCCGTTCTCGATGACGGTAAGCGAATCGTCCATGGTCAGGATATAATCGGCGGCGATAATGGAATCGGCAATCATTCCGTGGTTATGCAGCCATCTCGATCAATTTTTCGGCTATCTGCACTGCGTTCAGCGCTGCGCCTTTCAGGAGATTGTCGGCGACGATCCACATATTGATGCCGTTGTCGATCGTATCGTCTTCGCGTATCCTTCCGGCGTATGTCCCGTCCTTGCCCGCAACCTCAATCGGTATCGGATAAATATTCTTTTCCGGCGCGTCATATACTATTACGC
>JAKLQR010000117.1 GCA_022013235.1 Thermodesulfovibrionales bacterium
ATCGGCGGCGAGATGGTCTCTCTGGTGAGGGTAGAAGATGTGCTCCAGAAATGCCTTCAGGAAAACGTTGCCTGCTCTGTGGTAGAAGTTCCCGATGCACTGAAGGGCGTGAAGATAGTGGCGGCAGTGACGACAAAGATAGAAGAGAAAAAAACCCTGAAGATGATGTCGGAACACCTTCCGAATATTGCCCTTCCAAAACAGTTTGTTGTTCTTGAGGAGCTTCCCAAGATGGGGAGCGGCAAAATAGATTTCCGGTCGGTTACTGATATGGTTCAGGAACTGATCCGGATAAAACCTGTCCAGATCGGGAAAGTCAAACAAGAGAGCATGAAACCCGAATAATAGAGATATTGTTTTTCTGCGGTACCTGTCAGATGATTTCGAGTGTTTTCGGCAGAGAAGTGAGCACGAAAGCCTTTTTGTCGCCAACTTCCACCATGTCTTCTATTCTCACGCCGCCGAAGCCGGGGAGATATATGCCCGGTTCAACGGTGAAGACCATTTTTTCCCTGACGGTTGAAGAGGTTGTCCATGTTATGCGCGGTGCTTCGTGCACCTGGAGACCCACTCCATGTCCTGTTCCATGGCCGAAGAAGTCACCGTACCCGTTTTTTTTGATGTGGTCCCTCGCTGCGTTGTCGATCTGTTTCGTCTGTATCCCCGCAGCCACTGCGGAAAGGGCCTTCTTGTTCGCTTCCAGTACAGTTGTGTAGATCTTCTTCTGTTTGCGGATATCGCTGCCTTTGAGAAGAAGCGTCCTTGTCATATCCGAAAAATAGCCGTCTGCCTCTCCGCCCCAGTCTATAAGCACGAAATCACCTTCCTGCAATTTCCTGCCCGTAGGTCGTGCATGGGGCATGGCTGAGTTCGGACCTGAGGCAACAATGACCTCAAAGGGTATTTTTTTACACCCGTTCTTTTTTAATCTTTCCTCGATCCGCATAGCGATGGTGAGTTCGCGGACGCCGTGTTTTATATGCGGTTTTACCTCAAGAAACGCAGTTTCGGCCCGCCTGATCGCTTCCCGGATTGCAGATATCTCGTGAAGTTTTTTCTGTTCGCGCATCTTTTCCACGAGACCTTCGACGGGTATGAGGGTGAGGCCGGTGCGGGATACACTGCGGTAGAAACTGTAGGCAGCTGACGATTCAAACCCGAGTGTTCGGATATCTGTTATCCGGACAAGGCGTTTAATTGCATGAATCCGAGTCCCTTTTTCGGGAAAGACCTTCCACCCTGAAACCTCTTGCTCAGCCTGTTCTCTGTACCGAAAATCAGTAACAAAGAAATTCTTTCCACGGGTAATAAACAGGAAGCCGGATGTGCCGCTGAAACCCGAGAGATACCGCACATTGGTCATGTCGGTGATGATAAGGCCGTCAATACCGGTGCGCCGGAAAGAAGAGCGAATCTTTCCGATGAGCGAACAGTTCCGGGCGCTCATCGGGAGAGGATTGTCTTTGCAGCCCTCAGAGCGAGAAGATAGCTGTCGGGGCCGAATCCGCTTATCTGTCCGGCCGCGACCCCGGCTATGTACGATTTTTTCCTGAAATCTTCCCGCGTATAAATATTCGAGAGGTGTACTTCAATCGCAGGTTTTTCGACGGCCGCGATGGCGTCACGGATTGCTATGCTCGTATGGGTGTACGCAGCGGGGTTGATGATCAGTGCATCGTAGTTGTCCTTCTGGATCGCCTCCACAATGTCCCCTTCGCTGTTCAATTGCAGGGTTCTTGCGTCAAGTCCGAGATCTTTCGCAAGGGCGAGAATCTCAGCGTTGATCTGCGTCAGAGACTTCTTGCCGTAGATTCCCGTTTCTCTCTTTCCGAGCAGGTTCAGGTTGGGGCCGTGAATTACCAATACCCTTTGTGTTTTTTTCTTGACCGCCATAAACGAAATAATCATACCCTTGAAGAAACCGCCCTGTCAAGTTTGAACGCAGGGAACCCCCGGGTAAGGCTTGTTCTCTCTGTTTTTTATGGAGATATGAATGAGGCGCTCAGGAGTCATGGTAGCTGCTGGAACAGTTCAGAAGGGAACGCATGAGGGCAAACCGGTTCTCGACGCCGAGTTTCAGGTAGATATTGCTCAAATGGTCCTTTACTGTCTGCTCTCCGATCTCAAGGTTCTGTGCGATCTCAAGGTTTTTTAGGCCGTCGAGGACCCGCCTGAGAACGTCGACTTCCCTCCTGGTCAAGCTGGACTGTTGCCGTATCTTGTTCAGGTCCACTGAACTGGAAATCGTGTCTTCTATGATGAAGACCGCGACGAGAGGTTCCGGAGTTTCCCGGATAACGAACTTGAATATCCAGGTGCTCGGTGAGGTCTCGAACGTTTTTGAAAAAAGCACTTCCCCGGGAAATGCTTCAGCGAGATTCGCAGACTTGATCGCATCGAATATCCTGGCATTGATCGCTGCTATTTCACCGGGAAGAGTGAAGCGGTCCAGGAAAAATTTCGCATGTTTGTTGCAGAAAACAATATCTGAGGCGTGATTAAAGACAATAGCCCCTACAGGCATAGTGTTGAGGAGGAATTCATTCAGGTCGTGTTTTTTTTCTGTCATGATCAGGCTCGGGATTTTTTATTGAAATTATACCATGAACCAAGCCTCATCATGACAGTAATGATGAAAAAAGTCAGTTATGCCGAGAGGAGCACCTTGAGATCATTCCGCCTCTTCGGGTGTTTGAGTTTTGCCAGGGCCTTTGATTCGATCTGCCTTACCCTTTCACGGGTAAGGGACAGGTGTCGCCCGATTTCTTCCAGTGTGTGCTCACGATGTTCACCGATGCCGAATCTCATCCTGATGACTTTTTCCTCCCTTGGAGAGAGCGTATGGAGGACATTCAGGAGATGCTCATTCATGTCGCTCCTCTCGATATCGGCATAGGGGGAGGCATTATTTTTATCACTGATGAAATCCTCGAGTTTTGAATCATCGTCCCCAACAGGGGTTTGAATGGCAACGGGGTCCTGAATGGCATTGAATACCTGCTCGACTTTGCCCGGTTGAATTCCCAACAGTTGTGCAATCTCGTCACTGCCTGGTTCCCTCGACAGTTCGACCGTTAATTGCTTCGTCGCCTTGCTGATTTTATTGTACAGTTCTACCATATGTACAGGCACCCTGATCGTCTTTGTCTGGTCGATGAGCGCTCTCGTAATGGCCTGCCGGATCCACCACGTAGCGTAGGTGCTGAATTTAAAGCCCCGCTCGTGGTCGAATTTGTCAATGGCTTTCATCAGACCGATATTCCCCTCCTGAATAAGATCCAGGAGAGGGAGACCTTTCCCTACATAATGTTTTGCGATATTGACGACGAGTCTCAGGTTGCGGACGATCAGTTCGTTTTTCAGGTCAATGATAAGGGAATTGATATCGGCAAGCGCGCGGTACTTTACTTTCAATTTCTGTACCCTGCAGCCAGTCGCTCCCTCAACCTCTTTCATTACCGCGCGGACATTCTTTTCAAGGGTCTCCAACTCTGAGGCGAGGGCGGAATTTTTCTTTTTCCCCTGCTGCAATTTTCTCAGGTTCTTCAAGCTGCCGAAACGGGAGGTTCTTTCTTCGGCTCTGTCGAGTTTTTCCATAAGACCATCAAGTATTTCGAGAGCCTCGCTTATTGATTCATACGATATGTCTTCTCCTCTGTCATCTTCCGCCGTATCCGGCGCTTCGCCTGATACGGATAACGTTCTTTCGAGCTCTTTATAGAAAGGCATCCCGGCGAGGATATCCCGCATTCCGTGTTTCGCATCCTGGAGTCGCCCGGCAATTTCCTGTTCCTCCTGCCTCGACAGAACAGTGATGTTCCCCATGGAATGGAAATAGACCTGAACGAGGTCTTCTGCCCTTTGAGGTTCCTCTCCCTGCTCTACTTCTTCCGAAAGGTCTTCTTCTGCGAGGACATCTTCCTCTTCTGTAACTTTAATCCCCATGCCCTGAAGACGATCAATAAACTCCTCCATCTCATCAGGTGAATAAAACTCAGAAGGCAAGGCGTCCTGTATTTCCGTAACGGTTATTGTTCCCCGTTCCTTTCCGCGTTCTATGATTTCGTCATGAATATCTGTGTCTTTCATTGCACCCTCCTTTTTAAGGGATCGTACAGTACGTTGTTTTTCATCAGCCCAATTCCTCTCCTGAAAAACATACAAGAAGCATACCAGTTAATGTTTATTAAGTAATAAAAATACAATAAAAACTATAAATATCTGATTTGTTTCAATTATTTATGTAAAACCGAAGACAAAAAATGGCGGAAGGGGTTGATATTCCTTGTTTTTCCGGGTGCAAAATTCCTCTTGACAGTCCCAGAATTCTTCCAAAAAAGTCTTATAACTCTTTCAGTTGGAATTATTATGAAGGCGGTTACATAATGTGTATCCAGGGTAATATTAAATTGCACACAAAGAATGACATATTTTGTCACTGCTTGTGGGCAATTTGTGCTAGATTGTCCGGAAAGGTAACCCATAAAAATATATGCTGTTTGTCGTTTCAATAGTATCAATTCCTATATATCGGGACACTTTCTTCAGGTTGAGAGGGATTCTGTTGGAAATATTCAGGGGAGACCTCTCCGGCCTCCCCTGATTGATAAGGAAAGGTTTTCTTATCGTTATCGTGTGCCTGCTGTCTGGAGAGTCCGGATCTTGGCTCTCTTCAGTTTTTTTGTCAAATCCGCAAGCTCTGCATGTATCTGTGGAAGACCTATCCTGCACGCGACGCATATCCCATCTGTCTGATAGGTTGCATTCTGGCACTGTGTACAGTGTTTCACTTTCATCTGTTTCTCACCCCCTTTTTAAAAAATATCCACGCATTATTTTGCCGGCAGGGTAACGTAAAAGGCTGAGCCATGCCTAAATACAAGGATGAGGATATTCTCATCAGCCTTCAGTTTTGACATCGCCGCTTCATACTCTTTGATGCCCTTCACCTGTTTTC
>JAKLQR010000118.1 GCA_022013235.1 Thermodesulfovibrionales bacterium
AAAAAGCTGACCGAACTGGGACACGATGTTATTCTGGACGCTACGGGGAATATCAGAGTATGGCGCAGCCTTGCGCGGGAACTCATCCCTAAATATATTGAAGTCTATCTGCGCTGCTCTGTCCGCACATGCAGGGAACGGGAAAAGGAGAGGTCGGATTCTTTTGGAGCGCCAAGAGATATTTATAAGAAAGGAACTGAAGGCTGGCCGGTGCCAGGAGCAGGCGCACCTTACGAAGAACCGGTGCATCCCGAACTGATTATAGACACGGATAAAATACCTGTTGAGGATACGGTGAGAACGGTCGTACGGCTATTGGCCAGAGACAGACAGTCTTCCTCAGGTTTCTAATTAGAGTCTGTCCATAAAGTACGATTCTGATAAAAATTCGTCATTCTCGCGAAGGCGGGAATCCAGTGTTTTCAATCCCGAAAGCTTTCGGGACTGGATCCCCCGGTCAAGCCGGAGGATGACGAACATTGAGTTTATAAACAGCCTCTAATTACATATTTAGAGATTTAGACAGTCCTTTCAGTTCGAAACGGAACGAGATATCAAAATCCCCGGGTACCTTCCTCATCATGAGACGAAATCCCCAGCACTGATGGCTGTAGAGCATCGAAAGGCCGATGTCTTTCAGTTTTTCCTCTCTCGCATCATACCACACATTTCCCTCGAGATAGAGAGGCTTGAAGGGACGGAAACCGAGGCCGGTCCGGTAAAAGCTGATATCGTCCTTTTTGCTGTATCGCTGCCCGGCAGAGAAGGTTGCATCGGATACACTGAATGACATATCGGAATTTATGTTTTCGAGGTCCCCGGTGTGCACATCGTACCTGGCTTCAAGTCGCAGCGAAAGGGGCCTTTTTATCCCGACTTCGACCCTGAAGGGGAGAAAAGGCCTGTCTCCCCTTTCGCTGTCAAATCCCTGCGAAAGCCGTATCACCATGATCTCGCCATCCTGGTCTCTCAGTCTGTTCAGTACCGCAAGTTCAAGTGTCGATGTTTTCCTGAACAATTCTGCGGAATCAAACACGGGGAGATCATTCTCTGAATTTAAAATGAGTGTGTAACCGAGAGAAGGCTCTACGATATGGATGAGTGATCCGTATTTTTTGAATAACCGGGTATTCCCTATAAGACTGTACTCAAGGGATTCTCTGTGCGGATTCTCGTCCGGAGCATCTCTGTGGAGTGAATAGGCGGTTTCTCTCAACCCGAGTGTCTGGGTGAGGACAATATCTTTTCCCAGAGTATGGGAGATCCTCGGGTAGATATCAAGCCACTGTCCGAACATGCCGTCGTCCCTCCAGAAATTTGAGACCGATGAAGAAGCAGAGAACCAGAATTGGTTGTATTTGACCGGGTTCAATATGTACCCCGCCTCAGGCAATCGCTGAACGGGAGAAAAGGAGTTGTCCTTGAGGTCTATCCAGTATTGTGACAGGACATAGGCACGGGAATTTGTGAGAGGAAGGGAAATCTCCCCGGTGGACTCGAGGAAACGATTGGAGCGGATTGAGATATCGGAATGGAACTCCCGGTAAAAGTCTTTTTCATTGATATAATTGACCGAAAGGAAACCTCCGATGCTGTCCGGATTACGCTGATTATGTATTCCTTTCAGTTCAAAGAAGTCCTTGTTCAGTTCCGTGTCTTTTATATGGTATGCAAGCCAGGAGCCTTTCACATGCTCAGGCGTAACATATCGGTATTCCAGCCCCTCGCCAATGCCCCTTTTTGTATATTCGTCTATAAGCAGTGTTGCGTCACTGCTTTCCGATATCGCCCAGTAAAACGGTATATGGAAATAGAGCCCCTTTGCCGTGCTGTACCCTATATCTGGAAGGAGGAAACCGGTTTTCCTCTCTGCAAGGATAGGCGCCAGGAAATAAGGAGTGTAGAAAACAGGAAGATTTTTTATCCGGAATGATACATCCCTTGCATTCAATTCCTGCCCTGTAATGAGGGAAACCTGTTTCCCTCCAAAACACCATGAAGGAATCAGGCCATCGCAAGTCGTAAATGATGCCGCAGGACTGATATAATATCCGTCGCCTTTCTTTTCAAATTCCTTGCCTGTAATGCGGTAATTATCTTTCCTGAACAGGATCTCCGCATCAGAGAGCCTGCCGGTTTTCGCGGTAAGATTCATCTCGACTCTCTCTGCAGTAATCACCACATCACTATCGCTGTATCGCACCGATCCTGTTGCAACTGCGTCATCGGTTGCTGTGTTGTAGATGATCTCATCGGCTTCGAGGATTACGTTCTCCTTTTCGATCCTCACTTTGCCTTTTGCGATATAGAGCGACTTTTCCTGTAGATACTCAAGAGTTTCGGACGATATGCTGGTCTGTCCACCGGCGAGAGCACAGACAGTGAACGGCGAACAGCAAAGAATAACAACGAAGATAAAAAGAAATACGAAGAGAGATCTTATTCTGTTCAATGGTAACTGGTCACTTTTCACGGTATTTATTCCCTCAGGTCCGCAAGGACTCCTTTTTGTCCCAGAACTTCACTGGCTTCTCCGATTGTGTAGAAGGACCCTGTTACCACAACGAGCGAATCATCTCCCTGGGAAACAGCAAGTTTTTTGGCGATATCGAGCGCCTGGTGAACTGTCGGGACGACAGTGAGGTTGGAATACCCGAGAGATCGGGCAATACGGTCGAGCTTGTCGGGTTTTGCAGCCCTGCCGTATTCGGGAGCGGTGAGGATAATCTCTGATGCAATCGGGAGCAGGGGCTCCATGATCCCTCGGATATCCTTGTCGTCCATGATTCCGAGTATGAGTATGATGCTCTGATATTTTTTCAGGAATGTTTTCTCAAGAGAACGGGCAAGAACTGATGCTGCCGAAGGATTATGCGCGCCATCAAGTACAACCGGGGGAACGCCATGAAATAATTGCAGCCGTCCCGGCCATCTGACAGCGTTGAGCCCCTCCCTGATCGATTGGTGGTTAATACTGTAAAACCTATGGGAATTCTCCCTGCCCAGAGTTTTAAGGGAAGACAGATGCTGCGAACAAAATTCAACGGCCTTTATGGCAACGGAGGCGTTCTCCATCTGATGTCCACCAGGAAGTGGTACAAACAAGTTGTTTAAGGACAGTTCTTCCCCCTGGTGGTAATCAAACCAGATTCCACCGATCTCCTCTTGTTTCAGTACCGATGAAAAATCATGGCCATAGAATGAGATTTCCGCCTTTTCTTTTTGTGTTTTTTCTTTTAAGACCTTTTCTGCTTCTGGTTCCTGCCGGGATGAAACAACGGGGACGCCTGACTTGATGATACCTGCTTTTTCCCGTGCTATTTCTCCGAGTGTATCGCCGAGAAATTCCTTGTGATCATAGCTGATGCTCGTGATCACGGTTACCACAGGCTGAATGATATTCGTTGCATCAAGCCTTCCGCCCATGCCGGTTTCAAGCACCGCGATATCCACTTGTTTTCTTTTGAAATAGAGGAGAGCAATTGCGGTTACTATTTCAAAGAATGTCGGCGAAAAATCGTCGCACTGCGCAACTATATCTCTGATTTCACCGGTAAGGTCAATAACCTCATGCTCTTCTATTTCCTGACTGTCGACCCTGATCCTTTCGGTAAAACTCACAAGATGAGGCGAGGTGAACAGTCCTGTCCGGAAACCGGCGGTCTGCAGGACCGAAGCGATCATTGCCGATGTTGAACCTTTGCCGTTTGTACCTGCAACATGCACGGAAAGAAAGGTTTCGTGGGGATTGTCCAGCAGGGCGGCAAGCCTGGTTATGTTCTCGGTGCCGAATTTTATGCCGTGTTTCTGGAGATTGTAAAGATACTGAACGGTATCGCGATAGCTCATAAGAGAAGTTCGAAGAGTCTTGCGAGCGTGTCCCTGAGGTTTTTTCTGTCCACAACCAGATCTATGAGTCCATGATCAAGAAGAAAATCCGCCCGCTGGAAATCGTCCGGCAGCGGCTGCTTGATTGTCTGCTCGATTACCCTCGGACCGGCAAACCCGATCAGACTTTTCGGTTCGGCGATAATGATATCCCCGAGGGTTGCGAAGCTTGCGGTGACCCCCCCGAAGGTCGGATCA
>JAKLQR010000119.1 GCA_022013235.1 Thermodesulfovibrionales bacterium
TGATTACATACCCGACGGCCAGTATCTCTTTTATGTTGTCCTCCTTCTAATGATGTATTTTCTATGTCGGGCATTGATACATTTTTTTAATAGGAAATTTGGAGGTCTTACAGGAGATACCCTTGGCGCGATTAGTGAAATTACGGAAGTAATTTTCTTATTGTTGGTGATTGCGTGGTCACGACTCTCTATTTAATACGGCATGGAGAGACAGAAGGCGCCGAAAAAAAGCGCTACAAAGGGTCTATTGATGTGCCATTGTCTGAACATGGGATAAGGCAGATGGAACAGGTTTCAGCTTATTTAGTGAAAGGAATTCATAATTGCTCAAATCCCTTCTCAAACCCACTTATAATGGATTACAGGGAAGGATTGCTGAGCGCGGTCTATTGTTCTGATTTACAAAGGGCAACAAGAAGTGCTCAGGTTATTGCAAAACCGCATTCTTTATCTCCTGTTATAGTTCCTTCATTCCGAGAACGGAATTTCGGTATCTGGGAAGGAATGTCTTTCGACGAGATAAAGCTCAAATATCCTGATGAATTCCACGCATGGGCAGGGAACCCCCTTGAATTCAGCCCTATGGGAGGAGAAAGCACATTAGAGGTAAGAGATAGGGTTATAAATGCGATGGATAGAATAATAGATAAACATAATCAGAAAATAAACACACTTTCCCACCCCTCTCCCTCAAGGAGGGAGGGCAATGGAGAGGGTGAACATGTTGTTATAGTTGCCCATGGAGGTGTGAACAGGATAATCCTCTGCCACCTGCTCGGCATACCTCTGGCAAACATCTTTCGTATCGATCAGGATTATGGTGCCTTGAACATCATCGAGTTCTGGGAAAAATATCCGATAGTAAAACTCATCAACGGAATAATGTATAGCTAAAGATTCGATCTGCCATTGGCAGAACAGAGAAGGTATATGAGGGGAATCCCGTGAAAACCGGGGACTGCCCCGCAACTGTGAAGGGAACGAAAGCTGAGAAAGTCACTGGTCGTACCGACCGGGAAGACTTGCAAGTAGGATGCCCTGAGTCAGGATACCCTGCATACCTTACAGACTGAACCCTTCGAGGGAAGAGGAGGTTAATCATGAGACCGGATACATCATAAAGTATACATAAGGAATGAGAAGTAAGTTGAAGAACTTTCATCTAAAATTACAATCAAGGAGAAACTATTTTATGAATAGATTATGGTTTATACTTCTGCCATTTCTTATGATTTCATCTGCATGGGCAGAGGAAAAAGCAAAATTAGAGGAGATTGTTGTTAGTGCAGCAAGGTTACAGGAATCTATTGAAGAGACAACGAGTGATGTTATTGTGATCAGGGATGACGAGATCAAGAAGATGAATGTCCAGTTTATTCCAGATGTCCTCAGAAAAGTCCCCGAGTTGAATCTGGTACAGAATGGAGGCCCTGGAACGGCTGCTGCAGTTCTTTTGCGGGGCGGCAGTTCAGCTCATACCCTTATTATGATAGACGGCATAAAAGTGAACAACACGGCCACAGGTTCGTTCGATTTCTCAGGCATAAAGGTTGATGATATAGAGAGGATCGAGATAGTGAAAGGACCACAGAGCACAATCTACGGTTCAGAGGCTATGGCAGGTGTTATCAATATCATCACAAAGAAGGGTCAGGATAAACCAGGAATTGATCTTTCGTTTGACGCAGGATCATACGGAACATATAACCCTGCCCTCACCGTTTCAGGTGCGATTAAGGCTGTGGATTACAGATTATCAACGAGCTATTTCTCGACTGATGGCATATCAGCAGCAAAGAATGGTGAAGAGAGAGACGGATATAGGAATGCCTCTATCTCAGGGAAATTTGGGATAAGACCATCAGAGAAACTTGAAGTCGAAATAACCGGCAAATATTCATACGACCGTACCGAACTCGATGGATTCGATTTTTTCGCAAGCGAGGCAGTTGACGATCTGAATTTTGTGCAGCGGGGCAATCATACTATGCTTTCCGGGAAAGCTAAGCTTTGCCTTTCCAGTACGTGGGAGCATATTATAACTCTGTCCCATGTTGGTGAAGTTCTAACATTCAGAGATCCTGATACTGACTTCAACAATGCTGACATTGTTACAGCAATCGATTCTATAGACTGGCAACATAATTTTTACATATCTGACAATTACATATTAACGACAGGTGCTGAGTACAGAAAAGAAAGCGGAGAAAATAAGGGGAATTTTGATAAGTCTCTTGATAATAAGGCCCTGTATCTGAACAATAAACTGAAGCTTCTCCAGGAAACCCTCGTTGTTAATGCAGGCTTACGATATGATGATCATGAGACATTCGGTAACAAGACAACCTATAGATTTGGTGCGCTTTATAATATCAAACATATTTCCCTGATACTGAAAGGCAGTTATGGCACGGGCTTTAGGGCACCTGCACTCAACGAGCTGTTTTTCCCCTTTTACGGGAGCAAGAATCTGAAATCTGAAGAGACAACGTCATGGGAGATTGGATTGGAAAAAGGTATTGTAAAGGACAGAGTTTCTGTTTCTCTGACATATTTCAGTCAGAACTTTGAGAATCTGATTGATACAGATCCCCTTACTTTTACCGCTGCAAATATAGCAAAGGCAGAGGTCAAAGGTTTCGAGGCAGGTGCCATTCTGAAAATGTCAGCAAATTTGAATATCAAGGCAGGGTATACCTATCTCGATACGAAGGATAAGACGACAGGACAGAGATTGTCTTTAAGACCGAAAGACAAACTCAGTGTATCAGCAGAATTTTCTGCTAAAGATATTTCTGTAGTTGCTGATTACATATTCGTGGGTCAGAGATATGATTCAAGCGTAAAAAGGGATCTTTCATCGTATTCCCTGTTAAATCTGAGTAGCAATTTTGTGATAAATAAATGGCTGACGATATTTGCACGGATTAATAACCTGTTCGATGCTGATTACGAAGAGGCAGGCGGTTATGGTACTCCCGGATTTTCAGCGTATGGAGGCATGAGGGTATCACTTTAGTCATAAAAGGATTCAGGCGAAATATTGTTTTCTCTCTTTTGCTTCACGTAACGATTATTACTACTGCTTTCAGCTTTCTCAGCAGGGGCACATCTTTCCATGCCCCTGATCAATCTATGATGGTTTTTCTGCTCAGGTTACTTGTCTTTATGAAATGCGTCTTTGACTTGAAAATATTTAAATCTATGTGGAGGTTAAAAGTGAACACTTCTATGTGTATTCAAACTTTCAGACGATGTCATATTAGATGCTTGTTATAGGGAGCAACAGAGATCAATTTTCAATGGCTCAAAATCTTTCTTTCTCTGTGTTGTTGACAACCCAACGGTATCCATTTCGATAGAGGATATTTCTTTTAGAAATCTTGATCATCAAGAATAAGCTGAATCCATAGAGAGCAGGAACTTCTCTTATCATTACCCTCCTGTGAAAAATCTTCTTCGGTGTCATATACTTAACAGATGGAATACCTTAGCCTGAGCGAAATTGCCTATCTGGTGAAATCAGCAATTCAGTCAACGCTTTCTGATGACTACTGGGTCATTGCTGAAATAGCCCAGGTCAATTACCACTATAATTCAGGGCACTGTTATCTGGATCTGGTCGAAAAGAAGGATGATATGACGATGGCGAAGATGCGGGCCACAATCTGGGCGCGCAATTTCAGCCGGATCGGCGCCAATTTCACGGCCCTGACAGGTCAGGCCCTCAAGGCTGGAATGAAAATCCTGATGCTCGCACAGGTGACATATCACGAAGTGCACGGGTTGTCACTCAACATCAGGGAGATCGATCCCCGATACACCCTCGGCGAGATGATGCTCAAACGGAGGGAGATTATCGAGCGCCTTACAAAAGAGGGAATCATCGCGAGGAACAAACTCCTGGAACTCCCGCCCGTTCTCCAGCGGATTGCAGTCATCTCTTCAGGGACCGCTGCAGGCTATGGTGATTTCGTCAACAGACTGGACAACAATCCCTTCGGGTATAAGTTCCATCACAGACTGTTTCAGGCCTCCATGCAGGGAGAGAGGGCCGAGCCTTCGATACTGCGCGCTCTGGAGAACTGTATCAAACTCCGGGAGCGTTTTGACGCTGTCGTGATCATCAGAGGCGGCGGCTCGGTTGTGGATTTGCACTGTTTCGACAGCTATCCTCTGGCAAAAGCAATTGCGCTCTCTCCGCTTCCTGTATTCACCGGCATAGGGCATGAAAGGGATGAGACCGTAGCCGACCATGTTGCCAACAGACGGCTTATCACTCCGACAGCCGTCGCAGAGTTTCTTATCACGAGATCGAGGGAATTCGAAGACAGTATTCATGACCTGAAGCACAGGCTTATACGCAGGACA
>JAKLQR010000120.1 GCA_022013235.1 Thermodesulfovibrionales bacterium
AATCCGAGACCTACCAGTGCATGGAATGCCGTCTCAGGGGCTGCCGACTTTGCTACAAAATAAAAACCCGCAAGGCCTATAATTCCGAGACCGACAACCATAACGCCGGTCACCGAGCCGCCCTTAAAAGCAAGGCCGAGTGCAGCCTGGAGGCCCTTGTGGGCTGCCTGAGCCGTGCGCACGTTGGCCCGCACCGATACCATCATGCCGATGTATCCGGCGAGCGCCGAACCGACCGTGTCGATGACGAACCCTATTGCCGTCCAGATCCCGAGGAAAGACAGAAGCACCGTCAAAATTACCGCAACAATAGCGACCGTTTTGTACTCGCGTGCGAGGAACGCCATTGCGCCCTCTTTTACCGCATTTGAGATCCCCTGCATCTTCTCATTCCCTGCGTCCTGCTTTGACACCCACATTGCGGTCATCCCGGCGTATATAATGCCTAACACTCCGCAACCTAATGCAAAAAGTATCGTTGAACTCATACTTTCCATCCATTCCCTCCTTTTAAACTTATGTTACGAGCTAAAAGTGAAAAGCCAAAAAAATACAGCAACCTATTTATGTACCTTCCACCTCCCTCCTCCTTTCAAATATCTCAGAATAACCATGCGCTTATTTTAGTTCAACGTCTCTATTGGTAGCCTTTGCAAAGACCATGGCCGTCGCTCTGTAAAGCATGTGGGCCATTTTGGAAAATGGTGCGTAAGCGAACAGGAAGAAGACAACAATCAGGTGAACGAAGTATATTGCGTAGGCAAGCACCGCAATATCTGCCAATCTTACTAATTCAGCCAGAATTCCGGAGGCCATAACCGCAAAAATAATATATATGAGCAGCCAGTCATAATACCCGCCCTTACCTGCCTTTTCCTGGTTCTTCAGTCTGTTGTTGATAACCAGCACTATTCCAATAAGCAGACCGAGCGCGCTTAGATTTGCAAGTATTTTCATGGGATCGGTCAACGGATACGGTGATGGTCCGAGCAGCCATGAGTAAGGCGTTTTCCCCATCGCGTGCATTATCTCGTATCCATATAAATAAAGGACTGCCCACGCGGTTGTTATCGCAAGTCCGGCAAAACTAAACAATACAAGCATATGAGCAAGTTTACGGTCTTTTGTTATATTGCATTGTTCAAAACGCCTGTGCGTCAGTATTTCACCGATTGTTTCGCCAATTGCACTGAGAATGCTGCCTTGTGGTACAGCACCAGTTGCCTGTTTCATGTCTTTCCAGTATCTTAAAATACCTATGGCCAGAGAAACAACCGCAAAAAGAAAAATCGGGACAAAAACACCATCGATGTAATACGACTTGATCAATGATGAGTACGCAATTTTTCCGGCCTCATTCCTGATGGCGTCCAGATTCAGATGACCGAGAAATGCGAGGATTATGCCAAAGATCACCGCAGGGACGGCAAGTAAAGGGACCAGAGATCCCGGTTTGCCAACCATTTTCCCCAAAAAGCTCGGTGCGGCATAATGCTCGATAGAGAGTTTCCTCACCGCATTGAGTACTTCTCCCGGTTTTGCCCCCCTCGGACAGTATGCGGTACAGTCGCCGCATTGATGACAGAGCCAGATATCCGGATTGCTAAAAAGCTTGTCCTTCAAGCCCCATTGCGCATGAATCATCTCTTTTCTCGGGAACGGGTTATCCTCAGGGGTGAGATTGCATACGACTGAGCATGTCGCACACTGATAACATTTCTTGAGTGATTCTCCTCCCCCCGTCATGATTTCATTGACAAACTTCAAATCCGGCGTGACAATATCTCCGACAAAAGGTTCAGGGGCCGGAGTTGCCTCAACCTGAGGCTCAGCTGCCGCCTCGGTTTTTGCTTCTATTTTTTCTTCTGCCATATTCACCCTCCCTTTACGGTCGTGGACAATCTATTTAAAATTCCTTGAACGGATTAGGCCCCATCTCTTTTACCTTCGCTGCAAATGTATTGAGCATGTCGGGAAGCTGGTGGTACTCATCAATAGCAACCTGCATAAGCTGGACCCGTTCCGCCTCAAGCTGAAGCTTACTCAGTGTTTCGCCGACCTTACTGAAACGGTAGTTGGCAAGTTCGCTTCCCTTGACAAAATGACACTGATAATTTTCACCGTATTTGCATCCCAGAAGAAGGAACCCATCGATACCTTTTGCCATGGCGTCGGCAATCCACACAAGGTTCATACCGCCGAGACATCTGAGCGAGATAAACCGTATACAGGTATCGATCTGCTTGCGCTGCATAGCCAGGGTATCCAAGGCCGGATACGCGTCGTTCTCGCAGACCAGGCATACTATCCTGAACACATCTTCTTCCGGCACATCAATCGCTTTAATCATTGATCCAATCATATCGACACTGTAATCCTTGAAGGATACAATCCTCTCAGGGCAGGCTCCCAAACACGTACCGCACCGCCTGCACCTGTTCACGTTAAAAGAAGGGATGCCTTTCGCATCTTCCTCGATAGCGCCGAAAGGACATTCTTCAGTACATCTCTTGCACGCGGTACACCTGATCAGCTGGGGGTCAGGGAAGGACAGATCCCATGCACGGGGATGAACAGAGATGCCTTTTGCAACGTGGTCAATACACTGAATGGCTTTAAAGGCTGCACCGGCTGCGTCTTCCTGGGCTTCTGTCATATTCATCGGCTGTCTGACGGTACCCGCCGCATAAATGCCGGTCCTTCTCGTTTCATACTGGAAACAGATGAAATTTGAGTCGGCAAATCCGCAGGCGCCTTCGAGAGACGGTAATTCCGGCCCCTGCCGGTAGGCAAGATTCAAGATAAACTCGGGCTTTAGCGTTGATTCAAGATAAGCTTTCTTCGGCTCGTCACCTTTTGCTACTGCTGCGGTAAGACCGTCAAGATACTCCTGGGGCGCTCTCGTTGTAGGAACCATCCCTGTGGCGAGCACGACAAGGTCAGCCTCAAATTTCGCTTTTTCCCCGAGCAAGGTATGTTCTACTTCAACGAAGAGATTGCCGTTTCCCGCATCGGACACCCCATGCACATCACCTTTTGTGAGCATGACGCCGGCGTCGTTCTGGGCCTCTCTGTAAAAGGCTTCAAGCCTTCCGGGAGTTCTTATGTCCTTATAGAATATCATCGCGAGAGAATTAGGGTTCTGCCGCACATAGCGTGCCTGTTTCAGCGAGGTTGCGCAGCACATCGACGAGCAATACGGCAGATGCTCCGGGTCTCTGCTCCCCGCGCATTGAATAAAGGCGACCTTCGTCACTTCTTTGCCGTCGGAAGGCCTTGCAATCGGCCCTTGTTTCGCAATTGCTTCAAATTCGACATTCGTTACAACATTCTTGAATTTTCCATAGCCGAGATGGCCGAGCTTGGTTGCATCATAGGGGACCCCTCCGGTAGCCATGACAATGGCGCCTATCTTTACCGTTTCAGTCCCTGAAGCACCCGAAATTGTTACATCGAATAACCCGGGCTGGCCTTCGGTTTTTTCAACTCTTGATGATTTATACACCTTTATATTCGGATGACTTTCAACCTCTTTTGCGGTTTTCTCAATATCGGTATCCACAATGATCGGCTCTTTGAAATCCCTCGTCGGTATCTTTTTGTAGAGTTTTCTCGCAAACCCTCCGAGTTCCGGCTCTTTCTCCACGAGGAAAACCTTATATCCTGTATTCGCGGCTTCAAGCGCCGCTGTCATTCCGGAGATACCCCCTCCGATCACAAGGAGATCATTGCTGAGATTTTCCAGGATGGCGGGCGTGGGGAGGTCGGATTTCTGCACTTTTACGGTTCCCATGGCAATGTAATCCTCAGCCAGCGCCTGGGTTTCCTCGTCATTCGGTGGTTGAGTCCATGCTACAAATTCACGGATGTTGACCCGTTCGGTAAGACACCCGGGGAAATCGAATTCTTCATATTTTACACGGGGAGAACAGGCGACTATTATGGCCGTATTCGTCCCGCCCTTAATATCATTTTTTATAAGCTGGATTCCTTCGGGGCTGCATAATACATCATGGACTTTAATATGCTCCTCTTGAATAGGTCCGCGCTTCGATACCTTTGTAAGTTTCTCTATATCAAGGGATTCGCCAATCCCGCACCCTTTGCAGATGTATACGCCGAATTTCTTTTCCATCCCTACCTCCTATTTCAAGCTCCGGATGCTCTTCATCGCAGCACCGGTAGCATCCTGGACTGATCTCGCAACATCAGCAGGGTTCTTTATGGTTCCAACCGCATAGATCCCTTTCTTCAGGGCGCCGTCATCGACAAGCCCGTCGACCGTGTGGGCAATATTCATCCCAACCTTCGAACTCTTTGTCGTAGCTTCCATGCCTGTCGCAAGGACAACCATATCAAATGTCTCCTTGATCTTGCCGCCGCCGTATATATCTTCAACGACTACTGTGACATCCTTTGACCCGGCTTCTTCAACGATACTCGCAACCTTGCCTTTCACAAAAGACACTTTCGGATCATCCTTTATTTTCCAGTAGAACCTCTGTTCATAAAGACCGGGGGTCCTTATGTCTATATAATATATTGTTACTTTTGCATCAGGGTACTGTTCTCTGATATACATCGCGTGTTTTAATGAGGCAAGGCAGCAGATGTATGAACAGTATGGGAGATGGTTTTCATCTCTCGAACCTGCACACTGAACAAACGCGACATTCTTAACTTCCTTCCCATCAGAGGGACGTATAATTTTGCCCTTTGTAGGCCCGTCTCCGGAAGCCAGCCTTTCCATCATCATGTTGGTAATAACATTTTTGATTTGTCCTGACCCGAGGAGGTCAAGCTTGCTCATATCATAGGGATTCCATCCCGTTGCAAGGACAACTGCCCCGACCTTGATGTTCACCGTTTCAGGTTTCATGTCAAGGTCAATCGCATTGTATTTACATGCTTCAACGCATGCTTTCATGCAGTCGTTGGAACAGGTTTTTGCGTCTATTACATACTGAAAAGGAAAAGCCTGTTCGTGGGGAAGATATGCGGCCTTTGTCTTATCCATGCCGAAGTTAAAATCATTTTCGCGGTAGGAAGGACACGCTTCAGCGCAGGCGTTGCACCCTACACATTTATCATTCACATATCTCGGGTGAAGGTTTATGGTTACGTCAAAATTCCCTTCTTCCCCCTGGATGCTCTCCACTTCCGCCAGCGTATAGAACTTCATGCGGGGGTTGTTTTTGATTCTCTTGAACTGAATCTCCAGACCGCAGTTTGGTGGACAGAGTTTCCAGAAATATTTGTTGATCTGTGCAACCCTGCCGCCAAGATATGGGCTCTTTTCTACGATATGAGCTTCAAATCCCGCCTCTGCCACTTCGATGGCTGTAGTAAGGCCGCTCATACCCCCTCCGACTACAAGAACTTTTTTATTCTCTGCCATACTATCCTCCTTCTTTAGGGCAGTAAGCCACAAAGAGAGGGTTACGGAGTATCAGATAACCATCTCTTTTTGACTTACTTTATAAACGGGACTAATTATAGCACAACTGTCAATAAAAATCTGTATAGAAACAGGAAAAAAACGGGGGAGGTTTTACCCTCCCCCATCTCTTAAATAACTATGGATACATCTGTACGTATGGTACTTTCTTGAACTCCCAGGTGTTGTTATCAGCATGGTACACGGAATTTGTGAAGCATTTCCAGTTAGCGTCATCAATCTTGTTATAGTCGCCTCTGTAGTAGTAGCCGGGATATCTGGACTCTTCCCTGAAGAGGATGTGCCGTGCATGTGCCTCAACAGACAGAATCCTGTGGTAGTTCTCAAAGCACCTTAAGAGCTCATGGAGGTCTTTTGCTGCCATATGGTTGCAATCCTCTTTGAGCATGTCAAGCTTTCTGAGACCTTCCTCAAGCATGGTCTTTGAGGTCATGTACCATGTTGCACAACCGCCGAAATACTCATCGGCGATCTTCATCAGTCTTGCCTGAAGCGCCTTAGGACCGATGTAGTTGGGGTTAATCAAGGGATCGGTTGTGTAGGTTTTATATTTCTCATAGATCTCGAACGGCAGATAGAGTTCAGCCGCAATCTCATCAACAGTCAGCTTTGGATCTGGCTTGTAGTCTGCATGGTCGATGATGTATGCGAGCGCAGCCTTTGCTGCCATTCTGCCTTCAGCATGGGAACCGGATGAGAATTTGTGGCCTGATGCGCCGACAACGTCACCAGACATAAAGAGCCCGGGCACGGTGGACATCCTGTTATATCCCCAGGTGTAATGTTCCGGCGTGCCGGGAAGATCGCCAGGGCCGCTTACCCAGAACCCTGCGCAACCGGCATGTGAACCGAGGAGATAAGGCTCGGTCGGCATGATCTCGGAAGGAACCTTATCAGGCTCGACATTGTTTGCTGCCCAGAGAGATGCCTGTCCGATAGCCATGTCTAAAAAGTCTTCCCATGCCTCTGCCTCGAGGTGCTTGATCTGCTTGGCGCCTTCTTTTTCACCGAGCTTCTCTTTCATGTTCTTGGCGAGTATTTCCATAGCGGTATGGGTACCCATAAGGATCGGTCCCTTACCGTCTTTCATGGCCCTCATCATCAGGTGGTTCCTGATGGCGGTACCCATATTCTTTGCATAGTCGCCGTATCTTGCGACTGCATCGTCAAAGTACTCTTTATTGGTGCAATAGTCTTCACCATAGCTGTCAGTAGCTTTTGCCTTGAAGAAGAGGAACCATGCGCCGACAGGGCCATAACCGTCCTTAAACCTTGCAGGCACGAACCTGTTCTCCATAAGGGTCAGCTC
>JAKLQR010000121.1 GCA_022013235.1 Thermodesulfovibrionales bacterium
AAGAAATTTCCTGGGTTTCCCGATCAAGTCGGGGAATGACAGGATTTATTATCGGTATTACCCACTCGATTACACGATGAGCCTTTATTAAATTTAGACAAGATAATCATATGTTTTTAGAACTCGATTTAAAGAAGATTAAATTACTATCTGAGCAAAATGAAGAAAAGAACTGGAGATTCCGTTCATTTCTGAAATTCGAAGATGACCATAAAATTGACAGGATCGTTCGCGGTTTATATCAGGATATATCACAGGATATCGATTGTACGCAATGCGGCAACTGTTGCAGGGAATTAAAACCCTTGCTTATCAAGAAAGAAATCAAATTGCTTGCGAATTTCATCAATATGCCGGAGGATAAATTTGTGGAGCATTATACGGAAGTCGATAATACAGAGAAAAAGCTCAGATTAAAAGAAAACCCTTGTTCTTTTTTAAAAGACAATAAATGCACGGTGTATGAATGCAGGCCCTCTGACTGCAGATCTTTCCCGCATTTACATAAAAGAGGATTTACCACCAGACTGATAAATGTTCTTCAGAGCTATTCTATCTGTCCAATTGTATTCAATGTATATGAGCACTTAAAAAACGAGATGAGATTTCAATAATGAGAGGTATTTCCTTATGACCCCGTTTATGGAACCTTTTTTTGCCGGCAATTCGTACGACACCCCGGATGATGCGCCGCATTTTCTTGGGGACCGTCTGGCTCTGAATACCCGATGGTATTTTGCCGGGAAATATATACGCGAAGTATTCAGGTCCCGCGCGATAGCGCTCAGTGGTCTGTACGACAGGAAAGCCTGGGCAGAGTCTTCTTACAGAGTTTTAAAAATAATAGAAGGGTGCGGCGGACGTTTTCACCTGAGGGGGTTGGACAACCTGCATTCCTGTCAGGGTCCCGTAGTTTTTATCAGCAACCATATGAGTATCCTGGAAACCATGACACTTCCCTGTATAATCGCGCCTTTTATAAAGGTCACATTTGTAGTCAAGGAAAGTTTGGCGACACACCCCCTGTTCGGACCGGTAATGCGCGCCAGGGCCCCTATCCTTGTGAGCAGGAAAAATCCCCGGGAAGATTTTCAGACCGTTATGACCAAAGGGAAAGAATTATTGGCCAAAGGGACTTCAATTATCATTTTCCCCCAGAGCACCAGAAGCGCAGAATTTATACCGGAGGAATTTAATTCTTTGGGCGTCAAACTTGCCAGGGCTGCCGGTGTGCAGGTTATGCCTGTGGCCGTCAAGACAGATTTCTGGGCAAACGGCAAATATCTGAAAGACTTGGGGACTGTCAACCGCAGTAAACCCATCCATATGGTCTTCGGCCAGCCCTTTTCGATTCAGGGGACCGGCAAGGATGAGCATAAAAAAATTATTGACTTCATAATCGGTCATCTCCGGCAATGGGGAGCATCCATTAAGGTATAAAAACATCCCTATGCCCCTGCGCAAGGAAGGGTATGACATCTATGGGTATAAATTTTTGGCGGATATAGTATTTGAGCGGCTTTATCCCGATTCTTATCGGGAGATGAGAATGAGCGAAAATACTATATCCGCCAAAAGCCTATAAATTCATGAGTTACTAAGAAGTGCATAAGTAAGACTACATGCCCCCTCACCCTTGCCCTCTCCCTCCAGGGGAGAGGGGACTTGACGAACTCCCCTCCCTTGAGGGGAGGGGACAAAGGGGAGGGTGTTAGAATATGTATCCTTACTTATAGCCGTCTTAGTAACTGGGCCCAACAATTGCAAACAATCTCCAAAATAATCCTCTGCATAGATATGGACGCATTTTTTGCCTCGGTGGAGCAGCAGTCCAATCCGAAGCTCCGGGGCAAACCAATTGCAGTCATCGGTTCCGCCGGGAGAACGGTCATCACAACCCGTTCCTACGAGGCAAGGAAATACGGCGTAAAAACGGGCATGAACCTGTACGAGGCGAAGAAACTCTGCCCCCCTCTCATTTTTGTGATCGGGAACAACGAGAAATATACCCATACCTGCAGAGAACTGCAGAAGATATATCTCCGGTTTACCCCTGAGGTTGAGGCGTATTCCATCGATGAGGCGTTTCTCGATGTCACCGCCTCACACCATCTTTTCGGCGGACCTGAAGCAATCGGGAATACCATCAAAAAAGAGATCAAAAAACAGTTCGGCATCAATTGTACAGCAGGGATTGCTCCCAACATCCTTCTCGCAAAGCTTGCGAGTGATATTGCAAAGCCAGACGGCCTGAAGTGGATCAGGCCTGAAGATGCAGGGTCCGTACTTGAATGTCTTCCTGTAAAAGAACTCTGGGGGATCGGCTCCCGGTTTTCGGAGAAACTTGACGCCATGGGGATCAAAACCTGCGGGGAACTGGGAAGAGCGCCGGCAAGCCTCCTGCGGAATAAGTTCGGCATCATCGGTGAGCATCTCAAGGCCATGGGCATGGGTATATGCAACAGGCCGCTCCATGTGCACGAGGAGGACCCCAAATCCATCGGCCACAGCATGACCTTCGATAAGAACCTCTCGCAGAGGAGTGCGATAGAGGCAGAGATGCTCAAGCTGAGCGATATGGTAGGGAGACGGGCGCGGAGATATGGGTTCATCGGGAGAAAAGTAACCCTCACAGTGAGGTATCCTGACTTTGAGACGTTTTCGAAGCAGACAACACTCGCCGGGCACACAAACCATACTCACGAGATTTACCGGAACGCTGTCTCCATCCTGGACACCATCATACTGAAAAACAGCGTAAGATTGCTCGGCGTATCTCTTTCAAGCCTTGCCAGAGACCAGGGCCAGGCGCTGTTATTTGCGGAGCAGAGAAAAGAGAAGGCCCTCCTTCAGGCAATTGATGCGGTAAACGACCGGCATGGCGACTTCAAGCTCATATGGGCGTCGTATCTCAGAAACATTGCCCCGCCCCGCGTCATCTCTCCCGCCTGGAAACCATCGGGGGTCCGGCACATAGGCGTGAAGAATTAAAGCTGAATTTTCGTAAATACCCCATGGAGTTTCCTGGGCGGGAAATTATAGAAACGCACGAAGGGAGGCATTATCCTTTTCATTAACGCAAACAATTTCCAGATTATATTCGGCGTGGAAATGTCTTCAAGGCCGTAGAAGACGACTCTTTCCTCGATGCCTGCTTCTCGCAGAATTTCTTCGACATCAATCACCTCCATATACCCAACCTGCACCTCAAAAACCCTCAGCCCGGATGCAGGCTCTTCTCTGAAAAATCCCGTCATTCCATACGGGTCCTCTCTTTTGATGAGTGATACAAAAATATTGTCCTCATATATGATGTTGTGAAAAAACATTGTCTGCGTGACATAGAACGGGATATCCTGTATGTCCTTAATAAGGAAAAGAGCGCTGCCTTCCAGTTTTTCTTTCACCGCATATACTCTTTTGAATTTATGGAGAAATTCATCAAGGGGCATAAAATCCATCGTCCTGTACAGTTTTTTCTGGCCATGCATGTAAAGAAGTATCATTCCAAGCGGCAGTGCAGCCAGGAGCAGGGACCAGTAGCCCCCGTGCGGCAGTTTATAGAGATTTGAAGCGAAAAACACAGCATCAACAACTGTGACAAAGGCTGAAATCGCAGCAAGCGTTCTCTTCTTCTTCAGAGAAAAGATAAGGGTCATGAATATTCCCGTAAGGACCATGGTGCCGGTTACTGCTATGCCGTATGCAGCAGCAAGACGGTGGGACTCCCTGAATTCAAACATGACAAAAAGCACGGCCGCAAGAAGGAACCAATTCACGGACCCTATGTAAATCTGGGATTTTCTCTCCTCTGACGTATAACTCACCTCAAACGCAGGCAGAAGCCGCGTGGTAATGCCCTGGTATACCATGGAAAACGTCCCGCTGATCATCGCCTGCGAAGCGATAATCGTTGCCGCGACACTCAGCAGCAGGAACGGCACATAGAGGGACTGCGCATAATGCAGTATCATCTCGAATAGGATGCTCTTTGCCTCAGGATGATTCATGAGGAAAGCTCCCTGTCCCAGATAGTTCAAAACAAGGGCCGCGAAAACCCCTATCCATGCCTGGCGGATGGGTTTTCCCCCCAGGTGTCCCATATCGGCATAGAGGGCTTCCCCGCCTGTCGCGCAGAGGATTATCTCACCGAGGAGAAAAAATCCCGCAAGCTTATTCTCAACGAGGAACTTCAATCCATAATAGGGGTTGAGAGAAACGAGCACCTGGGGCGCTTCGGCAATGGCAACAATCCCGGATATCGCGAGCGAAAGAAACCATATCGCGGTGACAGGGCCGAAGATCCCTGCAACCTTTTCGGTGCCTCTCTTCTGAAATGAGAAAAGGACAAGAGCGATAACCATTGCGATGAGCACTATGGCAGTTCCGGAGAGATGCTTAAATCCCGGGATAAGCGCAGCGCCTTCGACTGCGCTCAATATGCTTATTGCCGGGGTTATGATTCCGTCGCCGATAATCAGTGACACCCCGATAATTGCGAGAAACGAAACCAGTCCGGCGCTCTTCCTTTTCTTGAGTAAGGGAAGAAGTATCTCTTTAAGAACGATTTTGCCGCCTTCTCCCCGGATGCTCAGACTCATGGCCAGCCATGCGAATTGTATGCTTACCAGGATTGTGAGCGTCCAGACAATTAAGGAAAGCGCTCCCAGGATATTGTCATTGCTGTGTTTGAGAAAGATGAAGATCACCGTTACCGTATAGATAGGGCTGGTTCCTATATCACCAAAGACAAGACCGAGAGATTTTATGATACCTTTCAGCGAGGACTGCCGTTCACTCATCTTCTCTCCTGTCCGATCCGGAACAGGGAAGCTGCCTGATCAAAAGCATCGGGGACATTATTGTGGATATACTATACACTTCGCACCTTCGGAGAAAGACCAGTACAGGGCTTTGGCGTCCTGTTTCTCAAGTCCAAGATCCAGCGCAGTGTATTGTTTCCCGCGCACTGCATACCAGAAGGTAACCGCAGGTCTCACGAGAAAGTCCTCCAGAGATGAGAGCGTATTTCCAAATTTTGAAGTCACCCCTTCCGAGGGACGTATTGATATGAATACCCTGTTATCAAGCACAAGTGTGTACCGTATTGGCATATCATCGAGCTCAAGCACATCAAGGGTAAAATCCTCTGATTCTTTCATGTCTCCAGGCCTGACGGTTTTTCTTGACGGTTTCACCAATGCGCTCTTTTTCACCAGGGCCAGCGCCTTGTCAGGCACATTGTTCCCCCAAAGGTCAATATGGTGTAGCGGGAACTCCCGCAAAATGATTCCTTTTGCCTTTATCTGTATGATTTTTTCTTTTAACTGAACGACCACATAGAGATTTGACTTTTGTGCCAATGACCACTCTTCTCTGAGGAGCCCGTTTTCCTTTGCAAAGCTTGCCCGGTTCTCTCCAAAGGTCGGAAACGGGAACAGAGTAAGAATTGAGATAAGAAGCAGTATTTTAATAAGCATATTAAAAGATATAAATTCTTGTCCCGATGTCCGTCGCTGCGAATAAGGCTTTGAGGTCTTCGTCACCGACACGGACACACCCATGTGTCACATTTCTGCCGAGCAATCTCGTATAAAGCGTTCCGTGTATAAAGTAACCGCTGCTGAAGCCGAGCGCATAATCCCCAAGCATCCCCGTCTCCATTCTCCCCTGTACCGTACCCGGAATCTTCTCGCCCTCTTCAATGAAAGCCCAGTCAGGCTTTGTCCAGACCGGCGCAACATGTTTCGTCTGGACCGTAAATACTCCCCGTGGGGTATCAAACACCCATGTGGTTTTCTTGTCCGGATCTCTCAACACTGCACCGCTTCCACAGGATACGACCGCTTCACGGATAACCCTGGCCCCTTTTTTCAGGTAAAGCCTGTTATTCCCGCTGTCAATCACAATATAAAAAACATCCGGAGCCATGCTCTTTATCCTCTGCTTCAGATACTGGTTTTCAGATTTCAGTCTGGATACGCTCCTGTCTGAACCCTTACCCTCTGTCTCGACTGGCGGCCACATTCCGATATAGAATCCCGCGCCCCACATCAATAGGGAAAGAAACAAAGCAGCCGAGGCAAGCAGGGTTTTTTTATCCCGGAACATCGCTTACTTTCCCTGAACCGTCGAGGAAAATCTGTTCATCGAGTCAACTGCTCCGATAATAGTGACCGGCGTTCCGACGCTTGTTAATCCGTAGAGTTCATCAATGTTTTGATTGTCCATGCCAATACAGCCATAGGTCATGCTGTCTTTTCCGCCGCCGTGTATTTCTATCAACCCTCCAATGCTGACTGTTCGGGGAATGAGCCCTTTTTTCTTTGCAGCTTCGAATTGCCTCCGGTCATCCTCATTCGGGTAATTTATAAGCAGGGCCTTGTGATAACAGCTCCGTGGTAATTTTTTGATAATTCTGTATCTCCCCTCGGGTGTTGCATAATCTCCTGCATGGAGTTTATCTTTTGATCCGTTCCTGCCGAGCCCGATCTTATAGCTCTTTACGGCGTTCCCTCGTTTATAGAGCGTGAGTGTGCGTTCACTTTTATTGATTATAATTACAGGAATATTCCTTGTTCGTGATTCGGCAATCGTATCATCGAACCAATGCTGCCATTGCCCGATCTGTTTTTTATCTGAATACCGGGTTGCTATCGGATAGAGTGTCTTCTCTGCGGCATTGATGTGTTCGGCAAGCGAGGGTGTCTTTTCGTCAGCGCCTATAAAATCTCCTTTTTCAAAACGCTTCTTCGCTTCGATCAGGATGACTTCCGCCTGTATGAGGTCCCTCCTGGCCAGGCGTCCTTCATTCATTGTTTTTGACAGCCCCTTCAGCGTCTCTATTTGATTGCCAAGAAACGACAACTTCTCCTCTATGTTCCGGGAAAATTCCCGCTTCTTTCCCTCCAGTTGTCCGATTATGGAATTACCGGTCTGCAAAAGGTGTCTGAATTCTGACTGTACATGGATATAATTGCGGAAGAGGATCAGTCTCGATCTCTCCCTGATAAAATCAGCTTTTGCCTTGATAAGCGCTTTCTTATACTGTCCATATTCTTCCGGCAGGTACACAGGCGCCTCCGACCTCCAGAGGGCAATATCTTGTTCCTCTGCCTGCTTTACCTCTGGAGGTATCGGAGGTTCAGTGCAGCCCGCAAGGCACAGAAGTGCCACTGCGAGCAGTATGTTCTGAATGCGACTCAGGTTCAACGTCGGATATCGCTTGAAAATTTATCCTATTTTGCCTTTGCGCCGACTTTCTCCATGGCCTGAGTAACCTGGGCGGCGACTTCTCCTGCTTTCTCTTTGATGCTGCCCGCCTTTTCCATTGCCGCGCCGTAATCTTCGCCGTCCATTGCTGCCTGGACTTCTGCGAGAGAATCTTCAAGCCCCTTGACATCTGCTTTGAGCGCCTCTATATCTGCCTTGGAGCCTTTTCCCTTCGGCGCCTTTGAAAGCAGGGTTTTCGCCTCCTGCACCGCTGTCTTTGCGGTTTCCTGTGCAGCGAGGGCAGTATTTTTTGCCTGCTCTTTCTTCATCGGGAGATTGGATTTGAGCGCCTCGGCATCAGTTTTCACCTTGGCAAGCATCTCCTTGGCCTTGCCGTAGTCCTTCATGGTTTTTCCGTCCTGCACCTTGATCTCTTCCATTGCTGCGTTCATCGCTTCTGTGATCATTTTCGCATCTTCAGGCGCGTATTTCTGAGCACCTTCCGTCACAACGGCATCAACTGAAGCCTGTGCAGCTTTGATATCTTCTGTAGGCTGTTTGGCGCATCCCGCAACGAGAAGTACCACCAATACACTGCAGATCAGAAAGGCAATAGTAATTCGCTTCATTCTTGTTTTTCTCCTTTTTTCTTCTTTGTAAGTTTTCCCCTGCTTCTCCAAATCATGCGGTGAATCTTATTTCCCTTTTTTGCCTTTTGGCTTGCCCGCAGCTTTTTTCTTGTCCATCCATGCCCTCCTCTGTAAAAGATTATCCCCGAATACAAGGAACAGCCCGGTATTAACAATTCCTGTGCCAGATCGAAATAAATCAATGAAAATTAATTAAATCCAATGAGTTATCAGTAACCTTATTTTCTTTTTCCCGGATTCGTTGTCCATTCTGGCATATGTGTGCCATAATGACATATAAAAATCGATTAATGTTTTTTTACTATGCCATTTTGGCATGAATAGAGTATACTGTTCTTAATTAATCCCTTTATGGAGGTCAAAATAACGCGGGATGAGAGAAAAGACAAGCCATATCCTGGTCATCATGGGAACCCGGAACAAGGGATGGGAAGACCTGATTGCCGGTCTGAAAAAACACAAGGATTTCATTCCCTATGTGACTGCTTCCATCAGTGAAGCCGTAATGATCATTAAGAATGAGCCTATACATATAGTAATCTGTGACTATGACCTTCCAAGAGACAGCCTCAAATTTCTGAGAAAAGTGAAGTTCCTCAAACCCTATATCGAGATGATCTTCCTCTCGGAAAACGTGAACCTCTCGAAAGCGACCGAGGCAATGAAAGAGGGCGCATATGATTTCTATCAGCTCCCTGTCGACAAAAGACTGTTGCATACCGTTATTGACAAGGCCATAGAAAAACAGATCCTCTTCTTCGAAAAATCGGCCCTTGTACTGAAGATCCAGGAACAGTTTGATTACCGGAATATCATCGGCCGGAGCAAAGCGATCAAGCATGTAGTGGATATCGTAAGCTCAGTGGCCCAAAAAAATGTCAACATCCTTATTTCAGGGGAAACAGGGACAGGGAAGGAACTTGTTGCGAGCGCGATTCATTATAACAGTCCGCGCTCCGCAAAACCTTTTATAAAACTCAACTGTGCG
>JAKLQR010000122.1 GCA_022013235.1 Thermodesulfovibrionales bacterium
CACGGATGACAGGTCACTCCGGTTTTAATTCATTCAGAAGTTCCAGGAACGCCTCCGCCACCTTCGGATCGAAATGCGTACCGGTCTGCTCCCTGATGTGTTCGATGGTTTTCTCTTCCGGCCATGCGGGGCGGTATGGGCGCTCTGAACGCAGCGCATCCCAGACGTCGACAATTGAAAATATCCTTGCTGCCAGTGGAATATGTTCTCCCTTCAGTCCGCGCGGGTAGCCCGTGCCGTCCCATTTCTCATGGTGACTGTAGGGAATGTCCAGCGCAGGTCTCAGATAAGAAATGGGGTAGAGGAGTTCGTAAGCATAGGCCGGATGTTTTCGCATGATTTCCCATTCTTCGTCATTAAGGTCACCCGGCTTGAGAAGGATGTTGTCCGGAACGCCCATCTTGCCGATATCGTGGAGCAGCGCGCCTCTTCGCACATGCACCAGTTCGCTGTCTCTCATGCCCATTTGGCGGGCCAATCGCAAAGTCATCTCCGTGACACGTTGACTATGGCCCTCGGTCTCCTTATCGCGCAGATCCAGAGCGTTGGACCATCCTTCCAGCGTGTTGTCATAGGCCTGAACCAGGCCAAGGTTGGACTTCTGGAGATCATCGAAAAGCCTGGCGTTATCTATAGCAATGGCCGCTTGCACGGCTAGAGCTTCCAAAAAATCCAGCCATTCCTGATCAGGTTCTAATGGCTTACGGTTGAATATTTCCAGGACGCCCGTAACATGTCCTTTCGCAATAAGAGGTGTGCCGTAGTAGGAGACAAAGTCTTCACTGCTGAGTTGAGGAGATTGCTTTAATAAATCCTGCGATTCTTTTTGCAGGTCAGGAATGCAGATAGTCTTCCTTTCCTTTGCAACCCTGCCCGCATATCCGGCGCCTAATGGCAAATTCGTGTGTCGAAGGGCGCTTGTTCGAAAGCCGCGCCCGGCGACAAATCCCAGTTTATTATAGCTGTGCGAATCGAGGAATAGGATGTCTGCCGCATCTACACCTAAACAAGCAACGACCTGTTCCAGGAAGATGCTGAGGGTAACGCGAATATCGAGGCTGGAGGTAATGGCCATGTCTATGGCTCGCAGGGCAGCCAGGCGGTCGAATTGCTGTTTGAGTCGTTCTTCAGACAGTTTCCGGTCGGTGATGTCTCTTGCGACGGAAACCACGGCCACAACCTGACCATCGCGGAGTAAGGGGGCGCTGCTGATTTCCCCATATTTTCTCGTTCCATCCCTGGCAATGAACTCAAAAAATACTGAATCTAACTGCTCGCCGGAAAATACACGCACTGCATCGGAAAAAGCCTTCTCAAGGTCTTCGGTTGATAGAATATTCAGCTCTGCAAAAGATTTGCCGATGAACTCTTCCGGCTTGTATCCCAAAACCCGTTCCAGGGAGGGTGATATGGTAAGAACCCTGAACTCCCGATCGAATGAGAAAATAACATCAGAGACATTTTCAAAGTGGCTACGATATTTTTCTTCGTTCGCCCGAAGCGCCTCTTCCGCCTTTTTGCGCTCGGTGATGTCTGTTATCACAAGCAGTTCTTCTTCTTCTTCTTCTTCTGCAAAAATTATGTTTCTTGCCGTTATACTGAATATCCTTTCCCCCAGTTTTTCCGATGGATAATGAAGCTCAAAGTACTCTATATTATCCTCAGTTCCCGAAAGCCTGGTTAGCCTGGCGCTGAGCCTTCCATCCTCATCTCCCAATATATCGGTTATGCGAGCGCCTATCGCCTTTTCGTGCTCTGTTCCAAATAGTTGGTAGAAGGATCGATTTGCCCTCTTTATCCTCAAATCCTTATCGAGAACGAGCAAAGAATCCGGGATGGTGGCAATGATATTTTCAGAAAAAGTCTTCTCTTTTCTTATTTCTGCCTCTGCAAGCTTCAGATCTGTGATGTCCTTGGCTCCTGCTACCACCCCTGTGATATTGCCCGTTTTATCGCGTAATACACTGGCATTAAAAAACATTGGGATGAGTCGCCCATCTTTGGTCTTATAGGTGAGTCCACGATTGCGGATGGTATCTTGTGGTTGAATGAGTCCTGCCTTTTCGGGTTCCCGGAAAAACTGGAACACCCTGTATACTTCTTCTTCTTCTTCTTCTGCAAAAAGTATGCTTGCAGGCTGCCCGATAAGCTCTTCTTCAGTGTACCCCAACAGATCATGAGTGGCCGGGTTCATGGTCTCTATTTTGGCCTCTTTATCAAGCACGATGAGGGAGTCCATCATGGATTTAATGATGTTGTCATAATAATCCCGTGAAACCGTGGTCTTTTGCAGCCCTTCGCTCATCTTATTAAATGAAATCCCCAACTGTCCCATTTCATCCGAGGCCTTAATCCTTACCCGGTGTTTCAGATCACCTTCGGCGATTCTATCCGTTGCCCGGCTTAATTCCTTGATGGGACCGGCTATGCCCCGGGCGATGAAAAAAGCGCACCCAAGGCCTGTGATCAGGGTTATAACGGCTACCAGGATCCCTGTAACCGAAGCCTTTTCTCTGGTATGCTGAGCGATCTTTTTTCTCTCATCCATCTCCCGCCAGCCGGCCTCCTGGACACTCCGAGCGGTCTCCTGCACTTTCACCCCGATCTCTTGTATCTCAGACAGGATGCCTCTTAACTTATTCTCGTTGGCCACCCACCTTTCTGCTGCTGCCATGTATTCATCCGTTGCTCTGCGGGTCTCTTCTATCAAGGATTGGTGTCCCAAATCCACCCTGCTTAGCTCTTTGAGAAGTTTCATCATATAGGCAATATGTTTCTTAAGCATTTCAAAATGCTCTTGTTTTTTGTATAGCAAATATTTTTTCTCCTGCATCCTTGCCTCCAGGGCCGCTTTTTCAACTTCATTGTAGAGGTGTAATCCCTCTATATGTTCCTTTTGATCCATACCATCTGTAATAGCCTTTTTTAGCAACCTCTGGTGCTCGAGTGTTTGGGCATGAGAAAGATCGGTCACCTTTGTCCCCAGCA
>JAKLQR010000123.1 GCA_022013235.1 Thermodesulfovibrionales bacterium
CGTTCTTATTGTCATTATACCGGCCTATCTCATTCTCCTCTGGCTGATTTCACGCCCTGTCCTCGCACAGCTCGCCCTTCAGTCAGTGAGCGAGGAAAGCATCCTGTCGGCAGTCTCATACGATCAAGGGAATGCTACCTATCATTACAGCCTCGGAAGGTTTTATCATTCTCAAAGCGATGGGTCTGATCTCAAAAAGGCGGTCCGTTCGTATCGCGCCTCACTGAAGAGCAGTCCCCTTCAGGGCGGATGCTGGCTTGATCTTGCAAAAGCATATCAGACTTCGGGAGCAATCGGGGATGCCGGGTATGCCATTGAAAGGGCGATAAGGCTGCTTCCGTCTAACCCCTCGGTGCGCTGGGAGGCAGGTGTTTTTTTCCTTATCTACGGAGATCTGGAAAGGTCGATAGAGAATCTGAGGTCTTTCATTCTGCTCAGTCCGGACAGGCAGGAAGACGTATACGATTTGGTATGGAAAATACCGCTTGACTCACGATATGTCCTTGAAAACCTTGTGCCTGATGGATATCCCAATTATAAACGATATCTGCTGTATCTGATCTCTGCCGGAAGAGCCGGAGAGTCAGGGGACGTCTGGAGGAAAATCCGGGGGTTCCCTGTTGAGCCCGAAGTTGTAGTGCGGTATCTCGATTTCCTGCTGTCCAGGCATCTCTACGAAGACGGAGAACACATATGGCAGGAATATCTCGAAAGTACGAATTCCGGGAGACAGAGCGATGAATCCGGGATGCCGCGCAACGGGAGTTTTGAATATGAGATCCTGAACGGAGGGTTCGATTGGAGGGTACAGGAAGCACAGGGGGTCGATGTGTTCATTGACAGGGATATCCATATGCTCGGAGACCGTTCCCTCGGGGTGACATTCGACGGCACTGCGAACCCAGGGATTGTCGTCGCTTCGCAGATTGTGCGCGTTCTCCCGAAAGCCGATTATATCCTCCGCGCAAACATCAAGGCCGATTCTCTCTCGACTACGAACGGGGTCTTTCTCGCAGTGGAGGGCCATGATTGCAGCGCCGTCTCGGAGAGGTCCGAAATGATAACCGGGACCGTTTTCTGGCGCGAAGTGAGTCTGAAATTTCATGTCCCTCCTGAATGCAGCGCTGTGCGGATAAAGATACAGAGGGACAAATCTCAAAAATTGGACAACAAGATAAGCGGGGATGTATGGATAGACGGCATCACTCTGGTTCAGCGATAACCGTTGCAGCGACAGGAGTGCTGATCACTGCGGTAGCGCTCTTTGGAGCAGTCGAAGTATGGTCGTCCGCATTGATCTCCGCGTCGGTCTTTACGCTTTTTCTTGTTTGGGTTCTCTGCCTGTGCACGAAAAACGGTTTTCCGGAGTCAGTGCAGAAAGACGGCAGGCGGGAGAGGGTTATTCTGTTCGCGGTGTTCCTCTGTTTCACAGGGTACGGAGTACTTCAGACAATCCCACTCCCTTCTGCGCTGGTGAAAATCGTATCACCAGCGACCTTTCACCTTTACTCCTTTTATTCAGTCGACAGGGACCCCCGGATGTTCCTCAGCCTGTACCCTTACAAGACTCAGACCGAATTGATAAGGATATTCACCTATACTCTTTTTTTCCTCCTTTTTGCATATTCCATCAGAAGTGCGCACTCGCTGGAAAGGACGGTAAAAATCCTGAGTTACTTCGGATTTGCTCTTGCGGTATTCGCGCTGGTTCAAAAGGCGACCTGGAATGACAAGCTCTACTGGTTCCGTGAGATCAGCGGAGCAAGCCCTTTCGGGCCTTTCGTGAACAGAAACCATTTTGCGGGATTCGCCGGAATGCTGATACCATTGACCCTCGGTGTTGCGTTTACACGACAGAGTCGCGAACGGCAGGCGCTCTTCGGTTTTTTTGCTCTCATCATGTCTGTCGCCCTTTTCCTCTCTTTGTCACGGGCCGGTATTCTGAGCTTCTTCGCCGGCATCACGATCTTTACGCTCTTTCTCCTCTGGCACAGGCTTCGTACAAAAAAAATATGGGCGCTTGTTTCGTTCCTCTTCATCCTGCTCCTGTACCTGCTCTATCTCGGAATAGGTCCTATAGTCGACAGGTTTTATCAAACTGATATCGGCAAAGAGGAACGTCTGACAGTCTGGGCGGACACATTCAGGGCTTTTCAGGACTTTGCCGTCACCGGTACGGGCCTGGGAACATATATGCACGTATTCCCGCTGTACTCCGCTGATACAAGTCGTTTCCTTTATGACCATGCACACTGCGACTATCTTGAATTCCTTCTTGAAACCGGAACCATCGGCGTTCTCCTCCTCTGCCTCTTCCTCTTCTTTTTTCTGAAGTATTCTTTTGGCGGCAGCTGGACCGGAACAAAGGGAGTCACAAAGATCGCGCTCCTTTCGTCAATGGTGACTATTGCTGTCCATAGTATCTTCGATTTCAATCTCCATATCCCGTCCAATGCGCTTATGCTTGCAGCGGTCATGGGAATGGCATACGCACAGCGGCGGTTCTCACAGGAAGAGTATCCGGACTGAGAACGGCCGAAAGGTTTTCTGTTTTTTTTCTGAAGGATTTGGTGGAAGATATGTGGTAAAATAATAAATAAAACAATAAGATATGTGGTATGCCATCTATACAAAACCGACGAGAGAAGATCTCGTTTCCTCCCGCCTTCAGACAATCGGGATAGAAGTACTCAATCCAAAGGTTAGATCAACAAAATACAGAAAGAACAGACTTGTCGAGGTAGTCGAACCGCTTTTCCCCAGTTATCTTTTTGCTCAGTTCGATAAGGAAAGATACGCCCATCTAATCACCTACACCTCGGGAGTGAGGTTTATCGTCGGAAAGAACTATCCTTTGGTCGTGCATGACGAAATCGTGTGTGCAATAAAGGAGAGAATAGGACAAGACAATATTATCGTCATGAGGCCTGAAAAATTTGAGCCGGGAGACAGAGTCCATATCATGGGGGGGCCATTCAAAGACTTCTACGGGATTTTTTCGCGGGAAATCAAAGGCCCGGAGAGGGTGATGGTTCTCCTTGACGCGCTGCACTGCAGCGTAGAAATCGACGGCTGTCTGCTCGCAGCAGCATGAAGAAAGAAAAGGCCGAGGCTGAGGCTAAGTACATTGGTTCATAAATTCGGTTACGTTTTATACAGATTGTGCAACACTCATTCGCTTTTTCTCTGTCATTCCGGCTTGTCCGGAATCTTTCTTAAAGAAGGATTCCCGACGCGCTTCACTTGCGGGAATGACACGATGCATTATATGTAACTGTAATTATGAATGGATGTACTAAGGTCCGGGATAGAAAGGTTGATTGCTTAGCCTTAACCTGGGCCTAAGCCTTACATTTAAATTTGAGATCGTATAGTTTAAGATCTCACCATCTGACATGTCCGAATGGACATGTAATGGCGGTAGCCTGTCTAAAAACAAGGCAGATACAGATCAAAAGCAGGAATAGGTAAAGGAACATCAAAAAATGTATAATCTTTTAAGGAACAAGAAATGATCTTTTCATTAAAGTTCTTACATTTTATTTGTCCCTCTCCCTGTATTTCTGCCTCTACCTTTACCTCTACCTCTGTCTCTACCTCTACCTCTACCTCTGTCTCTACCTCTACCTCTACCTCTACCTCTGTCTTTCTCTGTATCTCTACCTCTACCTTTGCCTGTTTTCTGAGGTTTTCATGAAAGGCATTATCCTTGCAGGCGGAGTAGGGACACGGTTGTATCCGATCACAATCAGTGTCTGCAAACAACTGTTGCCGATCTATGACAAACCCATGGTCTACTATCCTCTCTCGGTCCTCATGCTCGCCGGAATCAGGGATGTACTGATCATTTCGACACCTCAGGATCTCCCCCGGTTCAAGGGAATTTTTGGTGACGGGTCTTGTTTGGGCATGCGCTTTACCTATAAGGAACAGCCAAATCCGGGCGGCATAGCCGAAGCCTTTATCCTTGGGGAGGAATTCATCGGGGATGACTGCGTATGCCTCGTCCTTGGAGACAATATCTTCTACGGACACGGTCTCACGGAGTTGCTGAAAAAGGCGTGGAACAATGTGGAGACGAACGGAGGGGCTTCGATATTCGGCTATTATGTGCAAGATCCGGAACGGTATGGAGTTGTGGAGTTTGATGAAAGCGGTGCAGTGTTGTCCATCGAAGAAAAGCCAAAAACGCCGAAATCACGGTATGCGGTTACCGGTCTTTATTTCTATGATAATGAGGTAGTAAGGATTGCCGGGAGCATCAAACCATCCCGGAGAGGCGAGCTTGAAATAACAGACGTGAACAACGAATATCTGAAAAGAGGGAAATTAAGGGTGGGACTTATGGGCAGAGGCTATGCATGGCTCGATACAGGGACTCACACCAGTCTGCTTGAAGCAGGCGAATTCATCGCGACGATCGAGAAGAGGCAGGGGCTGAAAGTGGCCTGTATCGAAGAGATCGCCTATTCCC
>JAKLQR010000124.1 GCA_022013235.1 Thermodesulfovibrionales bacterium
AATATTTCCTTCTTTCTTATAGTCATGTGAGCAGGTGAATTGCAGAACAAAGAATTCCCTGGCATTGCAAAAGGTGAGCGTTTTCTGCCTTCGAAAAACCCGCCAGATTAATTTCTCTAAACCAATACCATTTATGAATTATCGGATAAATACGGCGGGTAGACTATTTTATATTCAGAGCATGAATAATACGGCTTAGATATTGCAAATTATAGCGGATAAAATATAATAAGAGAGAATGGAACGGGTTAGGTTTATAGAACACCAAAGCCGCAGGCTCCTGCTTCTGGATTTTTCACGGTGCAGCGCTGAAAAAGTACTGCAAATCATCGAAGACGCTGAAAAAGTCATCAGGGTGCAGCCTCCCCGCTCGCTCCTTACCCTCACAGATGTGACCGGCACAAGATACAATCTGGAGGTGACACAGGCCATGAAAGAATTTACACACGCGAACAAGCCACATGTAAGAGCCGCTGCAGTTGTCGGGATAGACGGGCTGAAGAAGATCGTCTATGAAGCGGTCATGAGATTTTCAGGGAGAAAGGTGCCGGTTTTTCCTGACATCGAAACAGCGAAAGACTGGCTCGTTGCACAATGAAAGGAGAAGAGAATGAAAAAACTGTTTCTTATCAGTGCGGTTCTCATGATATTCGCCGCTTCTTCCGTTTTCGCCGAAAGTCCTAATGCTATTCTCGGCGAATGGGTTACAGAAGGAGACAAATCATTTGTCGAAATTTATAAATGCGATGAGCTGTATTGCGGAAAGATTGTATGGCTTAAGAATCCGAAAGACGAAGAGGGCAAAGAGAAAGTCGACAAAAAAACCATGATGAAACGCTGAGAAACCGGAAACTTTTAGGACTTCCGATCCTCTGGGGCTTCAAGTACAGCGGGGAAAGCGAGTGGGAAGGCGGGAAGATTTATGATCCGCAGAACGGAAAAACATATTCCTGCAAGATAAAACTCGAAGGAGAAAAGCTGAAGGTGCGTGGTTTCATCGGGTTTTCCCTTCTGGGAAGAACGTCGGTATGGACAAAAAAGAGCTGAAAGATCGGCACTGAAAGTGCAACGATAATCTGTGCAGGTTACAATTCATATCAAGGAGGCAAGCATGAACCGGAGAACGTTTCTCAAGTCTGCAGCAATAGCTGGTTGCGGGCTGCTCGCCGGTGAACGGTTCTATAACCTTACACCTGTATGGGCAGCGGAACACTATGACCTCGTAGTCGCGCAAGGCGCCGGAAAATCACCGGAAGCCATCACAAAGGCTGCGATCGATGCGATCGGTGGCATGAAGAAATTCATCTCCCGGGGGGATGTAGTCGTCGTCAAGCCGAATATAGGCTGGGACAGACTGCCGGAGCAGGCAGCCAATACAAATCCTGAAGTCGTCGCAGCAATCGTGAAGCTCTGCTTCGAAGCAGGGGCAAAAAAGGTCAAGGTATTCGACAGGACATGCAATGATCCGAGGAGGTGTTATAAACAAAGCGGGATAGCAGATGCGGTGACAGCGCTCGGCGCGGAAGTTAGTTTCATTGACGACAGGAGGTTCAGGGACATCCCGATAAAAGGACAGGCGCTGAAAACATGGCCGCTCTACAGGGATATTTTTGAAACAGACAAGATCATTAATGTTCCTGTTGCGAAACACCATGGTCTCGCAAGACTCACCATGGCGATGAAGAACTGGATGGGCGTCATGGGAGGGAACCGCGGGAGCATCCACCAGAAGATCGGAGAAAGTCTTGCTGATCTTTGTCTGGTGATCAAACCAACCCTTACAGTACTTGATGCCGTCCGTATTCTCACGGCAAACGGTCCGCAGGGAGGGAACCTGAAAGATGTAAAGAGGCTCGACACGGTAATTGCGGGAGTCGATCAGGTCGCGGTGGATTCTTATGGCGCCACCCTTTTCGGCCTGCAGGGTTCTGATCTGTCGTATGTAAGGGCAGGGGCCTCCATAGGAATAGGGAATATGGACCTCTCAAAAATGAAGATCAGGAAACTGAATGTCTAAAAAAAACCTCAGGAGGATTTCGCAGGGGGTTTTCCTGCTCCTGTTCCTCTTTCTCTTTATCCAGACTGAATCGAAGGGGAATGATATCATCGGTTATCCCGTCAGGCTGTTCCTCGACTTCGATCCGCTCATTTTTCTCGCGACACTCTTCGCTTCGCACGGGGGGGAAATACCTGCGGCATTTTTTCTCTCTCTTGTCACGGTCCTCGTGACTGTTGTCCTCGGCAGGGTATTCTGCGGGTGGATATGTCCTCTCGGAACGCTCAATACCGTTGCAGGATCATTCAAAAAACGGCATCCCGGTCCAATGCACCCCAATTGGCACAAGATAAAGTATTTCATCCTTATCGTGCTTCTCGTATCCTCGGTCTTTACCCTTCAGCTCGCCGGGATTATGGACCCCCTCTCACTCCTGATCAGATCGTTCTCTTTAAGCATCTACCCAATGCTGAATTATGGAATCAGTGGGGTATTCGATGCAATCTACCATACAGATATCCCGGCAGTGGTGAATCCGTCAGAAGCAGTGTATGGATTTCTGAAAAACTCTCTGCTCGCTTTTCGACAGCCATACTTTCTGCAGGCTTTTTTCATCGGCAGCATATTTTTCCTCATCCTGGGACTGAACCTGTTCGAGAAAAGATTCTGGTGTAAATACCTCTGCCCCCTCGGCGCGCTGCTCGGTCTCTGTTCCCGGTATTCCCTGCTGAAACGGGAGGTGAGTGAAGGATGCACGGGTTGCGGAATGTGCGCCAATGCCTGTCAGGGAGGAGCCCTGTCCGAAAAAAGCGAGACCTGGAGGAATACCGAATGCCTTGCCTGTTTTAACTGTGACGATATCTGTCCCCAGAACGCCGTCAGTTTCGGGTTCGGGAGGCCGGAAACACAGTCCCTGGACCTCGGCAGGAGGCAGGTCATGGTCTCAGTGCTCTCAGGGGTTCTTGCTGTCCCGTTATTCAGATCGGCTCCTTTTTCTAAACCCGGGTACTCCGACCCCCGCCTGCTGAGGCCGCCCGGAGCGCTTGAGGAAAAAGAGTTCCTCAGGAGATGTGTAAAATGCGGCGAGTGTATGAAGGTATGCATAACCAACGGCCTGCAGCCAACCCTTGTTGAATCAGGACTTGAAGGGATCTGGTCTCCACGGCTTATTCCGAGGATCGGACACTGCGAATACCGCTGCACCCTCTGCGGCCAGGTCTGTCCTTCCGGTGCGATCAGAAAACTGCCGCTTGAGGAAAAAATGAAAGTGAAGATAGGGCTGGCCATGATCGACAAAGGCCGGTGCCTTCCTTACGCTCATGCGGTCCCCTGCATTGTCTGCGAAGAGATGTGCCCTACGTCTCCCAAGGCCATATGGCTGGAGGAAGTCGCAGTAAAAGGAAGGGACGGGAAAGTCCTGATTGTCAAACAACCACATATTGACCTCGATCTCTGTACAGGATGCGGAATCTGCGAAGCGAAATGCCCTGTCGGCAACCGGGCGGCAATCTATGTGACGAACATCGGAGAATCAAGATCGAGGGAGAACCAACTGCTTATTTAATTTCACCTTAAACACATTCCTGTCCCAATAGAGGGCTATCCTATATACTAAGACGGCTATAAGTAAGGATACATATTCTCACACCCTCCCCTTTGTCCCCTCCCCTCAAGGGAGGGGAGTTCGTCAAGTCCCCTCTCCCCTGGAGGGAGAGGGCAAGGGTGAGGGGGATGTAGTCTTACTTATGCA
>JAKLQR010000125.1 GCA_022013235.1 Thermodesulfovibrionales bacterium
GATCCCCCCATAATATTTCATTACAGCACCTCCTCTTTTTAAGTGTGTATTGTTATACACTAATTTGAAGGTGCCTTCTTGACAGGTGATTATCAGATCACGCTACGTTATCCGCAGCCTTTTATATGATTATCAATTCTTTCTTATTGACAAATGATCTTCAATCCTCTCCATCAGCGCCCTTAATTCCTTGTCTCGCTTGAGTTTCTCCCGCAATCTCTTTCTTCCTTGGCTGACCGTGCTGTAGTCCACTCCAAGCATCTTCCCTATCTCTACTCCCGTCAAACCGGCCCCGGAGAGAAAAAGACTTTTCCTCAAACGCTCTGGTAAAATTACAGAAAGCATGCCTATCATGAAATTGAATACCCTCCAGAGAATCCTGCGTGTAATGCCGCAGTACCTCTACAACAGATTCCTGAGAGGAAAAAAGCTCGGGAATCCACCCACGTTCATCGTTGGATGCGGGCACAGCGGGACGTCACTCCTTTTGGCAATACTCGGAACACACTCCCGGTTCTATGCCGTCCCTTCAGAAACATCCGTCGGATTCCGCAAGCACTGGAAAATGAGACTGCACCTCTGGTTATTTGACATGAATACAGTCTGTGCGGGCAAATCAGGCTGGATAGAAAAAACCCCGAGACACATATATTGTATCAGGAGATTTCTGGAAATCAGACCTGACTCCAAAATCATCCTGATGATCAGAGACGGCCGTGACGTTGCCTGCTCGATACAGAAGCGCACGGGCTCCCTTGAAGACGGAATCAGGCGCTGGATTGACGACAACAACGCGGGGCGGCAGTTCTGGGAACACCCGAATGTGTATGTAATAAGGTATGAAAGCCTTATAGAGGATTTTGACTCAACAATGAGTTCCCTCCTGACTTTTCTTGGGGTTGACTTCGAACCGGATATCCGGGAATATCACAAGACTCCGAAGCGTTATTATGCCGATGAGATCGCAAAACCTCCGGCAGCGCATGAAGAACATCACCGCCAATACCGCAATTGGCAAATCAATCAGCCCCTCTTTGACGGGAGAGGCAAGTGGAAAAAAATGACTGATGAAGAAAAGAAGCTTGTGAAGGACCTCGCCGGTCAAATGCTGGTTGAATATGGCTATGTCAACGATCACAGCTGGTAATACAATGCCACTTGCTGTTTGAGAAACCGGAGCTAATGTGGTGTCCCATAATTACTAAGAAGTGCATAAGTAAGACTACACCCCCCTCACCCTTGCCCTCTCCCTCCAGGGGAGAGGGGACTTAATCAAAGAATTCCTCGATGCTCTGCATCGGGGTATAGGGGTAGTTCATTATTTCCCCTCCCTTGAGGGGAGGGGACAAAGGGGAGGGTGTGAGAATATGTATCCTTACTCATAACCGTCTTAGTAAGTTGTCATTCCGAACTTGATGCGGAATCTCGCTTTTCGTATGAAGAAAGACCCTGAAACAAGTTCAGGGTGACAATAAATGTTTGGATATTTATGGGACACTACATTAGCCATTGGTTTTTCAAATTATTTTTATTTTATAATACGTTGTGGTTGCCGCCGGGCTCAAGTGCACTACCTCAGACATAAATGTCTCTTTATTGAGCTGCGAGAGCAGGTTTCTGAAAGAAAGGAAAGGAAGAATTATTATCCCGTGAAAAAAGGGTTTCTTATACTGTTTATTCTCTTTGTTTCCGTATTCCCCCTGTCCGCGCAAAAAAAGGCGCTCGTATCGCTTAAGTTCAGCAGCCAGGAAAACTCCCTTCGTGTCGTCCTGGAGGCTGAGGAGTCCTTTCTCAAAAGGACGAAAGTAACCACTTCGTCAACACAGATAAGGGCGGAATTTCCTGAGCCCTATACCCTTACCCCTCCCCAGGGCCCGCCTTTTGAATTGATAACTGCTGAAAAATCTCTGGTCCTGAATTTCAAGGAAGCAGGAGAGATAAAAATGTTCCAGCTTCCCTCTCCTGCACGGCTTGTGTTCGATATACAGAAATCCGATATACAGAAAAAGGAACTCTCTGCTGAAAAACAACAAGTTCCCGTACTCGCCAGAGGCCTCTGTGTCGATGCAGGACATGGCGGCTATGATTTTGGCATTACCTACGGCACATCGAGCGAGAAAGAGGTAATGCTCTCCCTGGCAAAAGACCTGAACTCTTTTCTTGCCAGGAAGGGGAAAAAGAGCTTTCTTACCCGGAGAGCAGATCAATATATATCCATCAGCGAACGAATCAACTTTGTGAATCAAAAAATCCCGGACGTATTTATCAGCCTGCATGCCTCAACCTCACAGGGTTTTGTTCTCTACAGCCCCCGCTTTGAGGAACAGGCATCAATTGAAGCAGGAGATTTTTACAGTCTCTCCTCCAGGCAGAGGAAATATGTTCAGAAAAGCAAAGCCCTTGCCGGGAGTATTGGGAAAGCGCTGAAGGACGAATTCAAGGCAGAAATCATTCAACGGGAAATGCCGCTCCCCATACTGAATTCGGTAGCATCACCATGCGTGCTGGTAGAACTGCCGTCACCGAAATACGTTCTCTATGACCAGCAGATGAGAGAAAAAGTCATCAAGGCTTTTATACACGGAGTTGCCGCGTATGAGCAATAACACATCGGCGCCGGAGCGTGGAGCATCATCCATGCATCCCCTGTCAGGGGAAATTTTCCCCGAGACCGGCAATCTCATTATGAAAGTTCAGGGATAAATGAACACAAAGAAAACAGTTGCACTTGTGCTCCTTGGTATCATCTTCCTCGGCGGTGTCGTAGGAGGGTATTTATATTTCTCCAGGGTCTTTTCGAAAGAAAAAATTCACGACGAAGAAACGGCAGGCGGCATCACGCATATGGATGGCTTTTTCACGGTAAGAGTCTATTACCCTACCGGGAATCGCCTTCAGCTTGAAGAGAGAAGGCCTCCACGGAGCAGCCCGAACACGACAATAGCCGAAGCGACTATCGAGGAATACCTGAAGGGGCCGGCGGGTGCTGCAGCATCGGCCATTCCCCGGAATGTCCAGCTTTTAGGTGTGTATCGGGGAGCCGACAGGATAGTCTATGTCAACCTGTCTGATGAGTTCAGACGAAATTTTCAGGGTGATGCCCTGGCAGAGTATCTCCTGTTAAAAGGTTTGTATGAAAGCCTTATTTCGAACATCGAGGATATTCAGGACGTAAAGGTTCTTATAGAGGGGAAAGAAGCCGAGACTCTCGGAGGCCATCTCTATCTTTTCTACCCCCTTAAAGATATGGTCTCGCCGGAATTCTGATAAGAATGTCATGCATCGAGGAGAGATGAGCGAGAAAGGAGACAGGCCAATCGGCGTTTTTGATTCCGGAATAGGCGGCCTCACCGTCCTGAAGGAAATCATCAGGGAATTACCCCAGGAAAGTACTATTTATCTGGGGGATACTGCACGGGTGCCATATGGTATCCGTTCAGCCGAGACAGTAATAAGATATTCCTTCGAAAATACGAGTTTTTTATCTTCCAGGGACATCAAGATCCTCGTGGTCGCCTGCAATACTGCTTCTTCAGTGAGTCTTCAGGCGGTGAAAAACAGCGTTGCGATCCCTGTCATCGGTGTTATCGAGCCGGGGGCAAAAGCTGCTGTCCGGGCCACACGGAATAAAAAGATCGGCGTAATCGGCACTGCTGCAACGGTTCACAGCAATGCCTATACCAAGGCCATCCATGCAATAGACAACACCATACAGGTCTTCGGTCTCGCTTGTCCCCTCTTTGTGCCTCTGGTTGAGGAGGGCTGGATCACAGGAAAAGTTACGGCAATGGTCGCAAAACAGTATCTCGGCAGCATGAAAGAAAAAGGCATCGATACGCTTGTCCTGGGGTGCACACACTATCCACTGCTGAAAAAGGTCATATCCCGTGTCATGGGCAAAGAGGTCACCCTGATAGACTCAGCCGTTGAGACATCACGGGAAATAAGAACGCTACTCGAAGTATTCGATTTAAAAAGAGAGCAAAAAAAATCACCAACGAGACAGTTTTTTGTAACAGACTCTCCGGACCGTTTCGTAAAGGTCGGAGAAAATTTTCTTGGAGAAAAAATCGATCATATAGAACAAATAATTGTCGGAAACTGAGAGACGGAGGACTGATGAGAACTGACGGAAGAAAAAACAATGAAATGCGCACAGTGAACATCCAGAGGAATTTCATAGACTCGGCAGAAGGTTCAGCCTTGATTTCCATGGGGCATACACAGGTGATCTGTACCGCCTCAATCGAGGAAAAAGTGCCGCCTTTTTTGAGAGACCAGAAAAAGGGGTGGATAACCGCTGAATACTCTATGCTCCCCAGGGCAACCAAGACAAGAACAGCGAGGGAATCGGCCACCGGCAGAGTGAGCGGCAGGACCCATGAAATTCAAAGGTTGATCGGGAGGGCGCTGAGGTCTGTCGTAGATCTTTCAGCCCTTGGAGAAAGGACCATATGGATAGACTGCGATGTCCTCCGTGCGGACGGCGGTACCCGCACGGCTTCCATCACCGGGGCGTTCATATGCCTGGCAGACGCACTGCACTATGCCCTGAGAAACGGGCTCATTGAGAAAACCCCCCTCAAAGATTATCTCGCCGCAGTCAGTGTCGGGATCATCAATGATACTCCGGTGCTTGACCTCTGTTATATGGAAGACTCAATGGCTGAAGTTGATATGAATGTTGTCATGACAGGAAGCGGCAAATTTGTCGAGATACAGGGCACGGCAGAAGGGCTCCCTTTTTCAAGGGCTTTGCTCGACGGCCTCCTCGGGCTCGCAGAGGACGGGATACAGCACCTCATACGCATACAGAAACAATTGATTGAAGGAGAGAAGAGCTGATAAAAAAGTTTTACGATATGCTAAAATAAAACAATAAAAAATCAAAAAAATTTCGGAAGAATTTCAGAAGTTGGGATATAGGAAAGAATGAACAGTTTGAATGCATACAGAGGATTGTTTATATGGTTGATCATCGGGGTCATGATGATCCTCCTTTTCAACCTTCTCGGCACTCCGCAAAAATCCGATCAGGAGATAATCTTTTCTGAATTCATGACGAAACTCGAAGCCGGACAGGTCGAAGACGTAATGATCAAGGGGGACGTCATCACCGGGCAGATGAAGGACGGGAAGAAGTTCAAGACCTTTGCGGCGGACTTCCCGGACCTCGTAACCACGTTACGGACGCAGAATGTCAGGATTACGGTAAAGCCGGAAGACCAGAACCCCTGGTACTGGAACCTTTTCTTTTCATGGGGGCCCATACTGTTCCTTGTCGCAATATGGATATTCTTCATGAGACAGATGCAGACCGGCGGCAACAAGGCGTTGTCTTTCGGAAAAGCCAAGGCAAGGCTGGTCTCGGAAAAATCCGTAAAGATAACGTTCGCCGACGTTGCCGGGATAGACGAGGCAAAGGCAGAGGTTCAGGAGATTATCGATTTCCTGAAAGACCCCCAGAAATTTCAGAAACTTGGCGGCAAAATCCCCAAGGGCGTACTGCTTATTGGCGCACCGGGGACAGGCAAAACACTCCTTGCACGTGCTATCGCCGGCGAAGCCAGCGTCCCCTTTTTCTCGATATCCGGCTCGGACTTTGTCGAGATGTTTGTCGGGGTTGGCGCGTCAAGGGTAAGAGACCTTTTTGATCAGGCGAAGAAGAGCGCACCGTGTATCATTTTCATCGATGAGATAGATGCGGTGGGACGCCACAGGGGCGCCGGTCTCGGAGGAGGCCATGATGAGCGCGAACAGACATTGAATCAGCTCCTTGTAGAAATGGACGGGTTCGAGGCAAATCAGGGAGTGATTATTATTGCCGCAACGAACAGGCCCGATGTCCTTGCTCCTGCCCTGCTCAGACCGGGAAGATTTGACAGGCAGGTCATTGTCCCCCAGCCTGACGTGAAGGGGAGACTCGATATACTCAAAGTCCATACAAGGAACATCCCTGTAGACGAGCAGGTCAAGCTTGATGAAATAGCCCGTGGAACTCCCGGGTTTTCCGGCGCCGATCTCGAGAACCTTGTGAATGAAGCCGCCCTGCTCGCAGCGCGGAAAACAAAAACCAAAGTCGAAAAAACGGACTTTGAGGCAGCCAAGGACAAAGTATTGATGGGCGTCGAGAGAAAAAGCATGATCATAAGCGATACCGAGAAAAAGAACACTGCATACCACGAGGCAGGCCATGCCCTTGTTGCCAAATTAACGCCCGGCACGGACCCGCTTCACAAGGTCAGCATCATTCCGAGAGGACGGGCGCTCGGTATCACACAGCAGCTTCCCATTGACGACCGATATACCTATCCGAGCGGATACCTGATGAATGCCCTTGCCGTTCTTATGGGCGGAAGGGCTGCGGAAGAGATTGCCCTGAACCATCTGACGACCGGCGCGGGAAATGACCTCGAAAGGGCAAGCGACCTTGCACGGAAAATGGTCACCGAGTGGGGCATGTCTGAAAAGCTTGGTCCGATCACCTACGGGAAAAAAGAAGAACAGATATTCCTCGGAAGGGAAATAGCGCAGCACAAGGACTACAGCGAAAAGACGGCAATTGACATAGACGAAGAGGTCAAAAGGATAGTCATTGAATCATATAACGCCGCAAAAAATCTTCTCTTAGCGAACAAGGATATTCTCGATACCCTGGCGAAAACCCTCCTGGAGAAAGAGACAATGGACGGTTCAGAGATAGATATTCTGATACAGGAAGTGGAGTCACAAAGGACCGTACCGGTGTGAACCTCGCCTGGCGAAACTTCTCGCTGGACTTCTCAAAAAAGACCTGTATCATGGGAATCCTCAATGTCACCCCGGATTCCTTTTCCGACGGCGGTCTGTATTTCGATGCATCTGCGGCGGTCAAAAGGGCACTCCAAATGGTCGCTGATGGCGCCGACATCATAGACATAGGCGGTGAATCCACCAGGCCCGGCTCTGAACCTCTTCCTCTTGAAGAGGAACTGAAACGCACAATCCCCGTTATCGAGGCCCTCGCCAGGGATATCCCGGTCCCCATTTCGATAGATACCTATAAGGCCGCAGTTGCAAAAAGAGCGCTTGATGCAGGGGCGGCAATGGTGAACGATATCGGTGGATTGCGATTCGACTCAGAAATGCCGTTGGTCGTCTCACAGTATAAAGTGCCTGTTGTGGTCATGCATATCAGGGGAAAACCGAAAGACATGCAGCAGAATCCGGTATACGCATCTCTTATTCCTGAAATCCTCGCCTATCTTGAAGAAAGCATAGCAATTGCAGCCGAAGCAGGAATTTCTCAGGATAAGATAATCATAGATCCGGGCATCGGGTTTGGGAAAACATTCGAACATAATCTTGAAATAATACACAACCTCCCTATGCTCTCCGCATTGAGAAAACCGGTCCTCATAGGGCCGTCCCGCAAGGCGTTTATCGGAAAAATCCTTGGTGACGCACCGCCGGAAAAAAGACTCGAAGGAACTGCAGCAGCAGTTGCAATAGCAATTTTCAACGGCGCGAACATCATTCGCGTGCATGACGTAAAGGAGATGGTCAACGTCGCCAAGGTAGCGGACGCCGTCAAAACTATGCAGATACAAAGCACATGAAACTCCTCCTCTTCTATGCCCATAAGTGGTGGTTTAAAACCGCTTCGAAAAGTCTGCCCCATGTCCCTGAGATCGACAGGGAGGACTCCATGGAGAATGCGGTCGTGGTGTTCTATCATGTTGAACAAGAGGATGAAGGGAAAGGGAAAAGCCTTCTCGATAAATTCCTGAAAAATATCAAATGGCTTGCCGGGAAATTCGACACCAGGAATGTCGTCATTCATTCCTTCAATCACCTTTCTTCAAGCAAGGCGTCTGCGGAATATGCAGAGGGATTCATCAACAAAGCTGCGGAGAAATTGCAGCATGCAGGATACACGGTGCTCTCAACTCCGTTCGGATATTTCAATGAGTTTCTTATTCATGTCGGGGGTGAAAGCCTCGCAAAAGTCTTCAAAGAACTCTAAATGCATCCCCCCAGGTTTCATATTTGATAGAATAGATTCTTGATGCCGATGGATAAAAAACAGTATATAGACAAAAAAATCTTCGAACTCATGCTCGCATGGGGCGATCTGGTACTTGCCTCCGGCGCCGTTGTTACACTCCTTCTGGGGGTGCTCGACTATCTTGTGACGCCTGAAAATTTCAGGCGGTTCCTTCTCTTCAGACTTGGCTGCGCTTCCATTCTGGTATTCCTCATCTTTCTCAATAATGTGAACAAAAACAGAAGAAACAAGTTTCTCCAGATTGCCATCTTTACCCTGGCCACTGCTGCGGTAGGTTCCATGATCGAACTCATGGTTCTTTCCTTTGGCGGTCATCAGTCCATTTACTACGCAGGCATGATTCTTTTGTATATTTTCTGTCTCGGGTTTGTTCCGTTGAACTCGATCAGGCTTTCACTGGCATATGCCTTCTTCGCATACAGCATTTATATCGTCCCGATATTACTCTTTGATACCATTACCAATACTAAAGTATTTCTCAACAGCAACATCTTTTTAATAGCCTCGGCATTATCCGCAGTTCTCTGGAGATTTTACAATGACAGACTGCTCTTGAAAAACTTCTCTCTCGAATATGATCTTTCCAGAGAGAAAGACCATCTCGAAGACCTTGTGCAGGAACGGAATCAAGACCTTAAAGTATCAGAGTCCAAACTCAGAGCTCTCTTCGAAAATGCCACGGATGGAATTCTCATTACTGATGAGCATGGGGTGATTCTCGAAGTGAACCAGGAAGCCATGAATATATATGGTTTTGCAAAAGATGCACTTATTGGCGCCAACCTCGAACTCCTTGAGGCAGATATGCATAAGGCTGTCCTGAGGGAAAGGATGAAACGGTTACTCGAGGGGAAATCACTCCTTTTCGAAACCCAGCATTACCGGAAAGACGGGAGCAAGGTCTCTCTTGAAGTCGGCGCGAAAGTCGTTCAGATAGCAGATACTATGCTGATACAATTCTTTGTCAGGGACATCACTGAAAAGAAGCTGCTCCAGGAACAGGTGGTCCATACACAAAAGATGGATTCGATTGGAGCGCTCGTCGCCGGCATTTCCCATAACTTCAGTAATCTCCTGACAGCGATATTGGGGAATATTGAACTGATCTTCGCACGCGGAAATCCCGACGAAATCACCGCCCGGAGAATGAAAAGCATAGAGAGTTCAGCCCGGAAGGCTGCAGTAATGGTCTCGACCTTGCTCAATTTTTCGCGGAAGGAAAAATTCCATATGGTTCCCCTGAATCTGAATGATGTCGTGTATGAGGCCATCAAACTCCTCGAAGGGGTAATAGAGAAGAGAATAGGGATAAAAACAGAGTTCGACAGTATCTCTCGGATTGAAGGCGATCAGAGCCGTCTCGAGCAAATCATCCTCAATATCATCATGAACGCACGGGATGCAATGCCGGACGGAGGACTTATAACAATAAAGACCGGTGAAATCACTATTGAAAAAGACCGGTTTGACATGCCGGCCTTTATCCATCCGGGCCGGTATATTGTACTCACGATCTCGGATACCGGAAAAGGGATGCCTCCCGATATCGCGCAGAGAATTTTGAGCCGTTTTTTACGACAAAAGGGAGAGGCAAGGGCACCGGGCTTGGTCTTTCCATTGTATACAGGACTGTCAAGGACCACAAAGGTTATATTACCGTACAGAGCGAAGCAGGCAAGGGCAGCACCTTTTTTGTATATCTCCCCATATCCGGGAAAGGCATGCACCTGCCCGTACATCCTGAAATTTCCTTTTCACCGGAAACTCAGAATATCCTGGTGATCGATGACGAAGAAGAAGTCCTGGAACTTGTCAGAGACATCCTCGAAACACATGGATACAGAGTCTTGCATTCTACGAATCCCCTGTCTGCACTAGATATTGCCAAAAACCTCGGGACTGACCTGCATCTTGTCATTACAGACATCATGATGCCCCTGATGAACGGGAAAGAACTCATAGAAAACCTGAAGACAATAAAGCCCGATGTCCGCGTTATAGCCATTTCGGCTTACAGCGATGGGGTATTGGAGCAAGACTTAATGATGGTTGATGTATTTCTGCAGAAACCGTTTGAAGCTTCCAGATTACTCTCCTCGGTGAACAAAGTCATCGGAAGCAGGGCCAATAAATTTCCTTCATATTAGCCCTGGAAATCAGTTCTTTTGCCTCTTTCTCATATCCAACGCTCCTCACGAGGCCCAGAATACTGACATTTACTCCGGTTTTCCCTAATTTCCTTTGCGGGATCTGCATGATAATTTCACGATAAGTCTCTTTGACGATGCCTTGTTATGGCATGAGCAGTTTCAGGAGGAAAAAACCACCGATTATGACAGCCGTAAATCCAATGACTGCGATGAGAATGAGATACTTCCTGTTCTTTTCTTTCTTTTCATACGTATTTTGCTTCCGGAGAGGACTCGTGCCCCTCTGCTCGGGCAAAGCACTCCGTGCTCTCCTGAAGCCCTGTTCTCCCGGCTGTTCCTGTTTTTTGCGGATTTCGAGGAATTCCGACAGAGTAAACTTTTTATACTCCATCTCCACGTCATCTGCGGGCTTATTCATCTTTTTGCCGCAGTGGTTGCATATTTCTGCGGCGGACGATTCCTGCCCGCAGAAAGGGCATTTCATGTGTGGTTTCTTCTCGTCGTTCTTGGTATGCATTGCCCTGCATTTTAATATTGCCTAACACAAATTGCAAGAGGTCCTTACATGCTTTTCAGCTCTGAGGTACAATGGGCGCACCGCACCGCTTTCAGGGGAATGACCGAGAGGCAATAGGGACATTCCTTCGTCGTCGGAGCTGCAGGGGGAACTTCTTTCTCTCTTTTCATGGTATTGACAGACCGGACAACAAAAAACACCGACAGCGCAACAATGAGAAAGCTGACAACAGTGTTCAGAAACAATCCATAGTTTATTGTTACTGCACCGGCATTTTTTGCGTCGGCCAGCGAGGCATAGGGCTGCGATAGGGTGCCTTCTTTCAGAACAAGAAAAAGATTCGCAAAATCAACATTCCCGAGAAGAAGTCCGATAGGGGGCATGATCACATCAGCAACAAAAGAACTTACGATTCCCCCGAAGGCTGCACCGATTATGATTCCTACCGCCATATCAACGACATTTCCCCTCATGGCAAATTCTCTGAATTCTTTCAGCATAGTTCTCCTCCTTCCCTGAAGTGAACTCATTTTTACAAAAAGCATAGCATGATGCCTTATGCGGGTCAATGAGTTGAAATCCTTGAGGAAGATACGGTATGCCCTGTCATTAACATTGACAGAGAGTGCTCTGCTTTGTAGAGTATCTTCATAGTGACACGGAAGAGAGTTCATTGTTACTGAATCATTTAAAAAAAGATTTACAGAAACAAGCCGATCCGGATAGGGCAAAGGTTCTCTCAGGTTTTTTCAAAACAGGGAAAGGTGAATACGGAGAGGGGGACCGGTTCCTCGGGATACCAGTTCCGGAACAACGGCAAATCGCAAAAAAATACAAAGCTTTGTCCTTGCAAGATATGGAGGAATTGATTTCGAGTAAAATCCACGAGCACAGACTGGTTGCCCTCCTTATACTCATCCTTCAGTATGCGCATGCTCATGAACAGGGCAAAAGGGATATTGTGAAGTTCTATCTCGAAAATACACGATATATCAACAATTGGGACCTCGTCGACCTGTCTGCAGAAAAAATATTAGGCAGCTTTTTATTAGAGAATAAACGGGCAATTCTCTTGCGGCTTGCCGAATCTCCCAATCTATGGGAAAGAAGGATAGCGGTCATGTCCACTTTTGCGTTCATAAAACAGAATCAATTTGAAGACACCTTTCGCCTTGCGGAAATGCTTCTCAGGGACCCCCATGATCTCAGCCGCGGACCATGCTCAGATACGCCATCGAACGGTTTGAGCAAGAGAAAAGGACTTCATATTTAGGTAAAATACGGAGAAAAACAGGAAGGGAGGAACCATGAACAGATATACAGGCAGTTATGGATTCCTCAATAATGCCATATGAATATTAAAATACTTAAGGAAATCGGCAAGAGACTTCTGGAGGAATTGCCCAGAGGAAGCAAGGTGTTGAAATCGGCACTGGGTACCGGCGCATCAGGCGACAAGACATACGATATTGATAAGCGCGCTGAGGATATTATCATCTCCGGACTCGAAAAATCAGGAGAGGCGCTGACCCTTATCGCTGAAGAGTCTGGCATCAATGTGTTGCGGGGTGGCGGGAAACACGTTGTGATAGACCCGATAGACGGCAGCAGGAATGCGGTCTCCGGAATTCCTTTCTATTGCACATCGATAGCAGTTGCAGACGGAGATACGGTTGGAGATATCGAATCCGCATATGTGCTGAACCTGATCAATGGCGATGAATTCTGGTCGGAGAAAGGAAAAGGGGCCTTTTTCAATAATACGGCAGTAAAAGGACAAAGGGACGATATACTGTATCTGGTCGCCTATGAAGCGCAATCACCAGGAAAAGATATCGCATGTATCCTGCCCCTTCTTGGAGCAGCAAGAAAAACGCGCTGTTTGGGCTCTACCGCCCTTGACCTTTCCTATCTGGCGTCTGGCGCAATCAGCGTGTTTTCAAATCCGTCTTCATCGAGAACCATAGACTTCGGCGCAGGCTGGCTCCTCGTCAGAGAGGCCGGCGGGGCATTTACCGATATGAAGGGGAACTCAATCGAACAGGTCGGGTTGGGCCTGAAAAAATCTACGCCTCTCCTCGTCTCCGGAAACGAAAGACTGCATGAAAAGGTATTGAAGCTGCTCCAAAAACTTTCCATCGGATGAATACGGGTTAATCATCAAATATCTGAAAAGTTGTTTATTTTTTTTCTGTCATTCCCCGACTTGATCGGGGAATCCAGTATCGAAAGTGTTTGGAAAAGGACTGGATTATCCGGTCAAGCCGGATAATGACAACCTTTGGAACAGGGTTCGCTATGCATTCTCCTGCGCTTCAGTTTCTGACGTTGTATTTCCCTCTTCAGAAAAAGGTTCCTGCATAGGTTTTTCGCTTATCTCTGCTGCAGGCTCGGCTGGGAATTCTTTTCTATAGTAGTAGATCAGAACGATAGCAATGATGACAAGGCCAAGGTAGGTCTGGAAACCGATGGAAACAAGCTGATACGGAAAAGAAAAAATCGGTCCCACCAGAGGGATGAAGGTAAAGGGATACACAAGAAGACTGAGGAGAAAACTCGCGACAAGATGGCCGACAAAAAGCACGCTGGAGAGCCAGAAGCCGTTCGGGTATGTTTTAAGGAACTTTATTGCCCCGCTGACAGACTTAAAAACACCTGTCCCTTTGAAGAATAAGGCTGCTATCCCATAGAGGGTTATTGACAGGATTCCGAGGATCATTGTGAAGAGAAGAATTATCAGGATGAGGGAAAAGAAAATGCCGAAGAAAAGCGCAAGGGTTGAATCCTGGCTCTGTGCAAAAGAGATAATCGCTGCTATTCCACCGACCAGGAGGCCAAGAAAAAAGGAAGCGATAATAAAAATGATGCCCATGACAGAGGTGAACCCGATGAGCCGGAGGAAAAGGCGTTTCGCTTCCTCCATGAAAATGCGGACGGAAAATTTCAGGTCCTCATCGAGCACTGACCTCCCGATAACGCCAACAGAACCGCTAAAAACATAAATTTCGAGCATGGCAACAGCAAGAAAATACACAACAAAACTTGCAAGAACCATGAAAATAAGACCCAGGTATTTAGACAGGAGGTCTGAGGTCCCCCGGAACATTTGAAGGATGTTCTCGACGGACGTCAGAGTGGTAAGATCTATGCCGAATATGATGAATGCAATGGCAAGAGGTATTCCGACTATGATGAAAAACGCAAGGACAATCGTGAATATCATGCCGACCTGGATCAGAACGAGCTGCCAGTTCCGGTTGATGAGCCTGAATCCATCCTTAATGGCTTCAATATATTTCATTGCTGTCCTCTACAACAACCTCTTCATATACAGCATCGGGTAATTCTTTAATAAATCGTGACGGCCTCAGGAAGCCGAGGCCGTACCAGTCTTCCGAGGCAAGGGGATAACAGAGAGAAAGTTCTTCCTTCGCCCTTGTAACCGCAACATAAAAGAGCCTTCTCTCCTCTTCTTCATCATCAGTTCTCAGGGACTTGGCTGAGGGGAACCTTCCGTCGATCAGACCAATCACAAAAACCGCCTTCCATTCAAGGCCTTTTGCCTGGTGTACTGTAGAGAGTATAACACATTCCCCGTCCGCCCCTTCTTCGTCTCCTTCCCCTCCGGACACGCTCTGGAGGCTCAATTCACTGACAAAGAGTTCCAGAGAAGTATACTGCAGGGCGAACCGTGTCATCTGTTCGATATCTTCTATCCGCTCCTGCGCATTTGGATAATGGCGGTAGAGATAATCTTCATAGCCGGTTCTCAGAATATGTTCAATGGCGGTTGCAGGGGGTAAGATGCCATGCCCATACTCTCCTTCCCTGAGGGTTTTCAAGAGGTGAAGAAAGAGATGAAACGCATCCAGGGCTTTGCGGGGCACAAATCTGCCCAGATCGAAAACCGTATCAAAAGGAAATTCCGAACGGTTCATCATATCCCAGAGTTTTGCCGCGGTGATATTTCCGATACCGGGGATTAATTTCATAATACGTTTCCAGCTCAGTTCGTCATAGGAGTTCACAAGAACCCGGAGAAAAGAGAGGATATCCTTGATATGCGCGAGTTCAAAAAACTTGAGGCCTGACCGCACCTCAAAGGGAATGCCCCTCCGCTGGAGTTCCATCTGCAGCTCCATCGACTGGTAGTGTGAGCGGTAGAGAACTGCTACCTCGTTCAAGGGCAGCTCTTCTGCATTCATTTCAAGTATCCTCTGCGCCACAAAATCAGCCTGCTGAAAAACATCCCTGAGCGGTACGATATACGGGATGCTCCCGGGACTTTTTATTGAATGGAGTTCCTTCTGAAACTGTCTTATGTTATTGACGATACTTCTATTGGCAAGGGTCAGTATTTCGGGAGTTGACCGGTAATTCACGGTAAGCGTGTAGGTTGTCGCATCCGGATATCGTTCAGGGAATTTGAGTATATTTTCGAAATCAGCGCCTCTGAAAGAATAGATTGACTGGGCGTCGTCCCCGACTACCATCAGGTTCCTGTTTCGGTATGCGAGCAGATCGACGATGTCAGCCTGAAGCCGGTTGGTGTCCTGATATTCGTCGACGAGGATATGGAGGAATTTCGACGCGTAATGCTCCCGTATCTGCTCGTGTTCGAGGAGTAATTTCTTCCAGTTGCTGAGCAGGTCGTCAAAGTCCATAAGGTTGAGCGCAATTTTCTTGCTTTCATAAAGCGATATAATCCGCTGAATCTCGTCCGTCACGTCGGTGAAATGCGGAAATCTCTGGTGCACGATCTCTTCGATACTGCGTTCAGAATTCATCATGAGACTGTGCATCTCGCAGAGCACAGTGCCTTTTGGGATGATGGTATCTTTCTGCTTTCGCTCCGGAGCACAGATATCGAAAAGTTCCTTTGCGTCTTCCCTGTCCAGGATGGAAAACCCCTGCTTGTACCCGATAAGAAGACAATGGCGCCGCAGAATCATATTTCCGACATGATGGAATGTGCCTCCCCGGAGGCCCTGAATATTCCTGCCGATCAGAAACTCCGCCCTCCGCATCATTTCCTTCGCGGCCTTGTTCGTGAACGTCAAAAGGAGGATGCTCTCCGGTCTGACGTCCGTCTCTATCAGCCGGGCAACCCGGTAAGTAACTGTTCGTGTTTTTCCTGTCCCGGCGCCTGCGAGCACAAGAACCGGGCCGTTCTGATGGAACACAACCGCATGCTGTTCGGGATTCAGTTCCTTTTTGTAGTCTATCCTGAGATCAGCGGACTCCCGATGGAGACGATACTTTTTCATCGGAGTCTTCCGGCGATCTCCCGTGCAAAATCCGAAAGAGATTCATCCCGGGCGCCAAAAACGATATAGGTATTCCACTCTCTGAGACGAGAGAACAGGGCAGAACGTTCAGGGAGAACCTCAGCAGATTTTCCTGCTGATTGTATCTCTCTGCCCAGATCTTCACTTGAGATGTTTTTTGCCGACGTGCCTCCGGCATAAAAAACAGGAAGGAGAAAGAGATGGTCTCCTTCGCGGAGATTCCGTATGAACGTTTCAACATATCCTTCTTTCATCAGCCGGGTCGGTCCATAACCATGGGGCTGGAAGATATAACAGATCTTAGTGCGGATTCTCCCGGCACAATCCATCAACGATTCTATTTTGTGCGGATTGTGGGCATAATCATCAATGACCAGATGCGCGCCGTCGTTCAGGTGAACATCGAAACGCCGTTCAATCCCCAAAAATTCAGGGATAATTTCCGCAAGCCTTTTCAGATCAACTCCCTGTTCAGAGAGCAGGGCAATACATGCAATGGCATTATAGAGATTGTATTTGCCGGGGAGGGAGAGATGAAACTCTGCACCCCGCAGGGTAAAGGTCGTGCCGAACGGCTTATAGTCTATGTTTGTCGCACGGTATTCCGATTCGGAATCAACAGAGAACCGGACCGGTTTGGCAAAATTGCACCGGCTTAAATTCCGGTCATCTGCATTCATGATGACCTTTTTTTTCGTATTCCTGCCAAGGGCCTCGAACATTGCCGCAGTCTCCTCGATCGGATTATGATCAAGGCTCAGATTGCCGATGAGGGAAAAAGAAGGCTGATAATGAATGAGGGAGCCGTCCGATTCACAGGCTTCTACAATTAAAAGGTCTGATTTCCCGACCAGGGAGTTTCCAAGGGCGCCTGCTTCCCTGAACTGCTTCACCCTTCCGCCCCCAATGAAATTCGGCTCCATATTCAGTTGTTTCATAAGAAAAGCCAGCATCCCTGCGGTAGTGGATTTTCCGCTGGTGCCTCCGACTGCGATAGTCTCATATGTTCCGATGATCTCCCGCAGATATTCAGGACGCGTCTTCACCGGAATGCCGGTCTCTCTGGCTTTCCTCACCTCAGGCTGATCGTCCTCGACAGCGGTGCTGAATACGGCGAAATCAAAAGAAGTGTCGATACCAGAGCCGTCCTGGGGGACAATCGTTACGCCTTTTTCTTTTAAAACCTTGCAGATATGATTGTCAGGATCACGGTCAAAGGAGCGGTCCGAGCCCACAATAACATTCCCCTTACCGGCCATAAAACATGCTATGGCCGACATGCCGCTCCCGCCAACCCCAGAAAAGAATATCTTTGCCATACGTAATCTTTATTCTAACTCAAACAGAGCGGTCATTTGCGGTCATTATTTTGAAGATATTCTCCCCTGCCTACTCTCCCTCCCTTGACGGGAGGGACTAAGGGAGGGTGATGATTCTCCATGCCCTTTTCAGTCAAAGACTCTTTTCGTAGCCTTTTGCATATTGCAATGCTTTGCATTATAATAGAATGCAAATAGAGACTGAAAGGAGGACACCATGCAATCTCAATTAACCGTAAGGCTCTCTGATGATCTTGCCGAGGGTATATCCCGGCATGCGAAGAGACTTCGGTTAAAACGGTCTGATATCGTCAGGATGGCGCTGGAAAATTTTCTTTCGGGCGTACAGAAGGAAGAGACAAGCCCGTATGACAGAGTGAGCAATCTTATAGGTGCTGTGAAAACCGGGATGCCGGATCTTGGACAATCTCACAGAGAATATCTCATCAGGCGAATCAGGAAAAATGCATAGTCTCCTGCTCGATACCGGGGCGCTGGTTGCGCTGCTCGACAGGAGCGAAAAAACACATAAAGACTGTGTGGAATTCCTGAAGCAATTCAGGGGCGATATTTTTACTACAGAACCTGTGCTTACCGAAGCACTCTATCTGCTCGGTCCATCGGTAGAAAACCAGAAAACCTGTATTTCTTTTATCCTTCAAGGTGGCACTTCTCTTGTTCCCCAATCACCTGACAGCCTCGCAAGAGCAATCAGGCTTATGGAAAAATATAATGACATTCCGATGGATTTTGCTGATGCAACCCTCGTTGTCCTCGCAGAAGAGGCCGGGATCGACGATATCTTTACGCTGGATTACCGTGGCTTCAGGGCATACAGAATCCGTGGAAAGAAGGAATTCAAAATCTGGCCCAAATCATTATAGGAGTTTTTTGATCCAACTAATCTTCTTTCAATCTTCTCTTAAGGAACCATAACCATAGAACCGTCCCTTATATGTCTTCAAGGTTTTGGCTTGATAAAAAAATGCTCAAGAAGGTATAGTATCATTTAAAACTTTTACGGGAGGTGTATGATGTTTCTCTTGAATATAATAGATGTAGCCTATGCCATGGCCCCCACACAAGGTGGAGGCGCGCAGCAGGGCGGTCCTGCAGGACTGTTAACGAGCCTTCTCCCTCTTATCCTCATCTTCGTAGTCTTCTATTTTCTTCTTATAAGACCCCAGCAAAAGAAGGCAAAAGAACAGAAACAGATGATCGACAACCTCAAAAAAGGCGACAAGATTATCACCTCAGGCGGCGTGTACGGAATGATCGAGGCGGTCGGCACCAGTACCATCACGGTGAAGATTTCCGAAAACGTAAAGGTAAAATTTGGCAAGGCATACGTTGCGGCATTGAGGGCCACCTCTGACGAGGAATAAGACGGGGGACGAATGAAGAAAAAGGTTCTCTGGAAAATAATCCTCATCGGCATAACCGTAGTTCTTGCAGTCGTCTTCTTTCTTCCCAACACTCCTGTTTTCGAGTATATGCCCGAATGGTGGCAGAAAAGCATGCCGAACAAGGGCATCGTATTGGGACTTGACCTTCAGGGAGGCCTCCATCTTGTTTTTGAGGTCGAAGGGGATAAAGCTGTCACTATTACCACGGAGAGATTCGCATCGAGACTGAGAGAACTCCTCGAAAAGAAGAAAGTGGCGGGTGAAGTTGCAGTAAGCGGTCTGGATATTACAGTGAGCCCTTCAACCAATGAGGTTCGCAAGGTGGTAGAAGACAATTATCCAAACCTCGTAGTGGCCGAAACCGGCAGTAAACTGGTATACCGGATCTCTGCGAAAGAAGCAACCCGCATTAAAGACAGTTCTGCTGACCAGGCACTGGAAACAATCCGCAACAGGATCGACCAGTTCGGGGTCTCGGAACCCACAATTCACCGACAGGGTGAAAATGAGATTGTTGTTCAGCTTCCCGGAGTAAAGGACCCTAAACGCGCCATCGACCTGATAGGGAGAACCGCTCAGCTCGAGTTTAAAATCGTGGATGACGAGGCGAATATTGCTGCGGAACTGCCTGCATCAGTATTACCCGGAGAAGAAGAGGCGCTTGTGAGACAGATTGCCGACAGGATCCCCGAAGGGGACGAGATTCTCTTTGAGAAGAAGATCAACAAGGAAACTGGTGCGGTGCGCAAGCTGCCGATCCTGCTCAAGAAACAGGCGGTCATTACCGGCGACCTTCTGAGCGATGCCAAGGTGAATATCGACACACAGTTCAGCGAACCCTATGTCTCTATCGCATTTAACGCCGCAGGGGCAAAACTTTTTGAGGAAGTCACCGGTGCAAACGTGAAAAAGAGGCTCGCGATCATTCTCGATAATACAGTATACTCTGCGCCTGTTATCCAGGAAAAAATCGCCGGAGGAAACGCTCAGATAACCGGGAATTTTACAATGGATGAGGCAAAAGACCTGAGCATAGTGCTCAGGGCAGGCGCCCTGCCCGCACCCATGAAAATGCTTCAGAATGTTACCGTCGGACCTTCTCTCGGGAGGGACTCTATAGAGGCGGGCAAGCTGGCAGCCATTATAGGCACCATCGCGGTTGTTATTTTTATGATCCTTTACTACAGGCTTTCCGGTGTCATTGCCGATTTTGCCCTTTTCCTGAACATCGTCCTCCTGCTCGGCGCCATGGCATCTTTAAATGCAACCCTCACCCTCCCCGGTATTGCCGGCATCATTCTCGCAATCGGCATGGCGGTTGATTCCAATGTGCTGATGTTCGAGAGGATGAGGGATGAGTTGAGGGCTGGCAAAACACCCAGGGCAGCAATTGATTCCGGATACGACAAGGCCTTCTGGACCATCTTTGACTCTCATGTCACCACACTGATAACAGCTGCCGTGCTCTTCCAGTTCGGAACGGGTCCGATAAAGGGTTTTGCCGTAACACTCAGTCTCGGTGTTTCGATTAATCTTTTTACCGCACTTGTGGGGACAAAATCAGTCTTTGACATAATAAACAGCAGGCGCGAAATCAAGAAGCTGAGCATTTGATCAATTCCTGTAAGGAGAACGCATGATTGAGCTGATAAAAAACCCGAATATAAACTTCCTCGGTAAGAAATATATAGCGTTTGTCGTTTCCGGCATTCTCGCAGTTATCGGTATTATCGCGATTGTCCAGATAGCGACCGGACGCGCAAATCTTGGAATAGATTTCGCCGGAGGGACAGCGATTCAATTCAAATTTGAAAAACCTGTTGCGCTTCATGATATAAGGGCAGCGCTTGAAAACAGCGGCCTCAGGGACTTCGACCTCCAGGACCTTCCGACTGTCAATAAAATACTGATCCGGGTGAAACAGACTGAACAGGAACTCGGCCAGGTCTCAGACACCATCACCACTATTCTCAGTCAGAAATTTCCGGACAACCGCTATGTGGTAGATTCAACGACGGTTATCGGGCCGAAAGTCGGCAGCAGATTGAGGATGGACGCGGCACAGGCTGTTGTAATGGCAGTTATCGGGATTCTTATCTATGTGGCTTTCAGATTCGAGTTTAAATTCGGCGTTGGGGCCACTGTTGCAACGTTTCATGACGTCCTTGCAGTCCTCGGCGTGTTTTTCCTCATGGGGAAGGAAATCAATCTTATCCTCATCACAGCCCTTCTCACCATCGCCGGATATTCTCTGACCGACACTGTTGTTGTGTTTGACAGAATACGGGAGAATCTAAAAATGAGACAGAAGGACCGTGTGGAAACAGTAATGAACAGCAGCATAAACGAAGTGTTGTCCCGGACGATCGTTACCTCACTGACCGTCCTTCTTTCTTCATTTGCGCTTTTCTTCTTCGGCGGAGAAGTCCTCCACGATTTTTCCCTTGCTATGATCATGGGGGTTATTGTCGGAACTTATTCTACCGTATTCATTGCAAGCCCGGTCGTTCTCCTGTGGGGAGGGGCGAGACCTTTTGCGAAAAAATAACAGAATGCGCAAGGCGTAACTTGTCCAGCATAACGTATCCAGGAAAGACGTTCATCCTCCTGTCCTTGCGCCGTCACTCATTCTTTTTCCACGACTTACGGTTTCCCTTTTACGGTCTTTAGATGCACCGTCGCTGGGTTGTAAATAAAACGAACCAGGAATATATAACTTACCTGTCAAGCGCCTCTTCCATATCTCCGGTCCTTGCTCAGATACTGGTGAACCGTGGCATTAAGACGCCTGAAGCGATACACTCGTTTATCAATCCCCAAGTTTCGTGCCTGTCCGACCCTTTTCTCATCGAAGGGATGGAAGGTGCTGTGGAGAGGATCAGGGCGGCTGCGCATAGGGGTGAACGGGTCCTTATTCATGGTGATTACGATGTTGACGGGATATCTGCAACGGCAATAACCCTCAAGGTATTGCAACAGTCCGGCGTGGATTGCCACTATTTCATCCCGGACAGGATGGAACACGGCTATGGATTCAAACCCCATGCGGTAGAGTTTGCAAAAAAAGTCGGTGCAACCCTCATTGTGACCGTTGATTGCGGCATCACTTCATTCGATGCAGCAGCCCTCTGCAGAGAAAAAGGAATAGATCTTATCATCACTGACCACCATGAACCCATGAGAAAAGGAAAGTCCGGAGCAAAGAGCCTAGCGCAGCCGATCTCACAGATTAAAGATCAGGACCCTGACTCTCTGCTGCTTCCTGATGCACACGCTATAATCAATCCGAAAATCTCAGCCCCTGACTCTGAACTTTCTATGCTGTCGGGCGCCGGGATCGCGTTTAAACTTGCTCAGGCCTTATCA
>JAKLQR010000126.1 GCA_022013235.1 Thermodesulfovibrionales bacterium
AAACCCGGAAGGATTGCGGACAAGCCGCAATGACAAAGAGCGATAAGAACGTCGCCTTACTAATGACCGTCTTAGTATCTTCAGCAAACAACTATTGTTTCCCCGGTCAAAAGTTATGGAGAGATCGGTTCGCAGAAAAGGAGCTTTCATGAAAAAATTCTTTCTCGACAGAAATAACACCGCATTAGTAGTCATCGATATTCAGGACAGGTTAGCAGTCATGATGAAGGTCAAAGACGCCGTGATACAGAACTGTCTTCACCTGATCGAACTCGCAAAACTTTTCGATGTCCCGGTGATCGTAACCGAGCAATATCCGAAAGGACTCGGCCATACTGTTGAAGAAATACGGAATGCGTTGCCCATATATCAGCCGGTGGAGAAAATGACATTCAGCTGTTGTGATGAAAATAACTTTTTACAGACGATAATAAGGTTAGAGAAAAAGCAGATCATTCTTCTGGGGATGGAAACTCATGTATGTGTCCTCCAGACGTGTCTCGGCCTGCTCCGCGACGGCTATTCAGTGCATGTGGTGAAGGATGCGGTCTGTTCCAGGACAAAGGAGAACTGGAAGACCGGCATTGCATTCATGCGTGATGCAGGTGCCGTGATAACCTCTGCCGAAATCGTATTATTTCAACTACTGAAGGTTGCAGGAACTGAAGAATTCAAGACGATCGTGAAAAGAATCAAATGAACTAGAGTATCTCTCTCTGGAGATCATCCCTGACATATGCTCTTCTTTCCTCTCCGGAGACCTGATGCATCCTCAGTACCGCTTTTCCTTTGCGAGTAAATGCACCACTTTTCCGGCAGGGAGAGGGCGGCTGATCAGATTCCCCTGGAGCTCATCGCAATCAAGAGAGCGGATCATTGCAAGCTGTTCTTTTCTCTCCACCCCCTCGGCGATTACCTTCATGTTGAGCGTATGGGCCATGGCGATAATTGCCCGTGCAACCACTCCCTCGGCATTACTGAATGCGACCGAAGAGATGAACGGTTCAACAATCTTAACCTTGCTCATGGGGAAATATTTCAGGTAGGCGAGTGATGAGTATCCGGTGCCGAAATCATCGATCGAGATATTGACCCCCATTTTCCGCAGCACCTTCAGCGCCCTGATCGTTCGTTCGATCTTCCGGAGAAAAATGCTCTCGGTCAGCTCCAGTTCAAGAAACTGCGGTGCGAGCCCGGTGTCTTCGAGGACTCTGCTGACTGTGTGCGTAATGTCATGTTCATGGAAATGATTGGCCGAAATGTTCACCGCAACACGAATTGGACGCAACCCTGCCTTCTGCCATGCCATGTTCTGCATGCAGGCTGAACGCAATGCCCATTCACCAAGAGGAATCGTAAGGCCTGTCTCTTCCATCAGGGGAAGAAATTCCCCTGGATACACCAACCCTACCCCCGGTCTCTGCCAGCGGGCAAGGGCTTCTACTCCGGTAATCAGGCCGGAGCGCAGGTCGATCTGCGGTTGATAATACAGAAGGAATTCCCCCCGCTGGAGGGCCCGTTCCAACCCTGTTTCCATGACCATACGTTCAAACGCCTTTTCAGTCATGGCAGGGGAATAAAATTGATAAGTATTTTTCCTGAGTTCCTTCATTCGTTGCATCGCCGTATATGCGTTGCTGAGCAGGGCTTTCGGATCAGCGGCGTCATCGGGGAAAACACTGATGCCGATATTGAGTTTTACCGAGTATTGCTGTCTGTTGAGGACAAATGGTTTTTCCATGGAAGAGAGGATACTCCTCGCGACAATCGCAGCGTCTTCGGGATATCGTATTTCGGGCAGGAGTATCACGAATTCATCCCTGCCCGGTCTTGCCAGGGTATCGCTCTGTCTGATACATCCCTGGAGCCGTTTCACCAATCCTATCAGCAGTCGATTGCCAAAGGCCTCACCGAGTGTGTCATTGATGACTTTCAGACGGTCGACGCTTACAAAGAGAACCGCGATGATCTTCTTTGTCCGTGAAGTGATCGCAACTGACTGGGCTAGACGATCAAAGAAGAGATTCCTGTCGGGAAGCCCTGTCAGGATATCATAAGAATGAGTCTTGGCTATATTCAGTTCAAGCTTCGGTTTTAGAGTCTTCAAAAAGTTTCGATGGGACACCCACGTCGTATTCCAAAAAACCTAAAGGGCATCCCCCACCCCCCTGAAATAAAAAATTCCGGATCATCACCAGGATAATCCGGCGCTCATCATGTCTCATGTTCTGAGATCTCTTTGTTCTGTTCACCGTTTCATAGTATATCGTCAATGTGCAATCTTTTCATACTACCATTAAATGAATAAAAAAGAAACCCTAACTTTACTCTCTTATAATTCTTCGCGCAGACCATGGTGTTTTTCTGATTCTCAATCACAGAGAATAAGTTGTTGAGAGAGAGGGCTGAAGATATCGTTTAGAGCATAAGAATCCTGTTCAGAAATGCGCCTGATTGAATATGTCGTGCCTGATAAAAATTCTTTTCAGAGGAGAATAGTGCCGTTATGCAGTATCGTGAGTCTTCCCTAGAACCCTGTTACGGCTGCCCGCGCAAGGTTCAGAAGGGCCGAGGGGAGCACCCCGATAATGAGCACTGCTGCCGTGGTAATGCCGAGAGCAATTCCATTCGTGAATGAGGTGGTAAGGACCACCTCTGTTTTGGGGTCTCTCATATACATATACATGACGATCCTCAGATAGAAGTATGCGGATATTGCGCTGAAGATCACCGCAACGAGAACCAGCCAGGTATAGCCTGCATTGATTGCAGCCATAAAGATATAGAACTTGCCGATAAAACCCGCGGTAGGCGGTATGCCGGTCAGGGAGAACATGAATATCAGCATGAGCGCCGCTGCAAGAGGATGTGTCTTTGAAAGTCCTTCATAATCAGTGATCTCTTCGCCCTTGAACCCTTCGCTCCTGAGCATTATAATCACTGCGAAAGCGCCGATGTTCATGAATGCATAGATCATCAGATAATTCATCACACTCGCGAGTCCCTCCGTATTCGCCGTAATGATTCCGAGCAGGGCATATCCTGCATGGGCGATGGATGAATACGCAAGCATTCTTTTAATATTTGTCTGCGAAAGCGCAATGATGTTCCCGACAGCCATGGTGAGAATTGCTATAGGGATCAGCATCACTGCCCAGTCGACCTTTGCAGCTGCAAAACCGATCAGAAAGACCCTTCCGAGTACTGCAAACCCTGCAGCTTTCGGACCCACAGACATGAACGCGGTAACCGAAGTCGGGGCGCCTTCATAGACATCCGGCGTCCACATGTGAAACGGCGCTGCTGCTATCTTGAAACCAAACGCAACAATGAAGAAACTGATCGAGAGCAGCAATGCAAGATTGTCGGCGAGCCCCTTCTCAGTAATAAATGCGGCGATTGCCTTTATATCCGTCGTACCGGTAAGTCCGTAGATAATCGATATGCCATAAAGCAGGAAAGCCGAGGAAAACGCTCCGAGGAGGAAGTATTTCAGGGCCGCTTCGGTTGACTTAATACTGTGCCTGATAAATCCCGCAAGCACATAGGTGCTCAGAGCCATGAGTTCAAGCCCGAGATAGAGCACGATAAGATCCGCTGCAGAGGCCATGATCATCATACCTATGGTGGAAAAGAGGATAAGGCTGTAATATTCCCCGTAATTTACTTTTTCCACTGCGATATATTTTATGGAGATTAATATCGACAAAATGACGTTCAGGAAAA
>JAKLQR010000127.1 GCA_022013235.1 Thermodesulfovibrionales bacterium
ACGGAAGAGCGTCTCATATTCTTCTTCATATACCCTGCGTCTGCAGAGAAAGCCGAGATTTTCCGAATCATGGACTACGGAAGAGACAAAAAACGAAAGTTTCTGCCTCAACGAAGGCTCGGAATAATCGAGAGGCTCCGGCACAGACAGACCTTTTTTATATAATGCCGTATTTTTCTGCCATAGATTTTTTGCCCTGCTGCGGTAAAGCAACTGTTTCAAAAAATCGACCCGGCCCCGGTAATTAAACCTTTTCACAAGCAGTGGGCCATCATACCCAATGCATGTGCCGTTCAGGATACCTACAGTCGATGCACGGTCATCTTTCTTTCGCAGAAAAGATTCCCCGTGTTCCATGTGATAATCCAACTCTTCCGGGTGGAGAGCAATACGTTCCAACTTGCGTCTTCTCATTGTTGATGATTATAGCAAAGCATAGGGTTCAAAATATCGCACAAGTCTCCTGATAACATTTATCGCTTCGAAGAGCCACCGCGGCGCCTTTCCATAGTGAAGAGGGTAATGTCGCTGTGCCTGTCTTCGGCATATATCCTCATCTTTTCTACAGCCTCCTTCGAAACAATGCAAAAAAGTGCTCGAAGATTTTTTCAAGCAAAGGTCTTCCCCTCCACTTTTCGAGCATAATCTTCTTGGACTGTCTTAAATCCTCCTCGAAAATGTCCGTCATCTGTTTTCCAAAATCCTCATCTATGATGCCAACATTTCCTTCATCGTTTCGCCTGAGTGACTGGAAATCGAGATTCGCTGAACCGATGACGCTCCATCTCCCGTCGAAAACCGCTGTTTTGGCATGGAGGATGTCCCCCATGTAGGTATGTATCTCGACACCGGCCTTGAGAAGCTTTGTGAAAAAAGCCCTTGCTGCATAATGCGCTGCGGTAATGTCCGTCTTACCGGGCAAAAGTAATTTTACCGTCACCCCCCTCGCCACTGCCTCTTCAAGGACCTGGAGCATGTGCCTGCTCGGGGTAAAATATGCAGTGGTAAAACAGATCGATGTCCTGGCCTGCGTAATACTGTAATAAAGGAGCTTCCGCATTTTTCTTCTCCCCCGCGAGGAGCTCGCAAAGATCGGGATAACCGGAAGCCCGTGAGGGACGGCCTCTGCTTCTCCGCTGGTTTCTATGGAACAGTGTTTCCAGATACACCAGCTTTTTGTGAATATGGTGAGGAGCGTTTTCGCGATCGGGCCTTCAAGTAGTATCCCGGTATCTCTCCATCCTCGTATCCGCTTCAGTCTGTGGTATCCCCGGTACTCATTCGCGATATTCAAGCCCCCTGTGAAGGCCTTCACACCGTCCAGGATGATAAGCTTTTTATGGTCCCGGTAAACATATGCAAGAGGGGATAACCACTGAAAAGGACGGGATGCCCGGATATTGACCCCGGCTTCTTTCAATCTCCACCAGAATTTGAACGGTGTTCCGAAAGAACCGAAATGGTCATAAAGCACATAAACTCTGACACCTTCTGATGCTTTCTGCCGGAGGATTTCTGCCAGTTCATTCCCTGTCTCGTCATTTCTGAAAATATAGAATTCAAGACAGATTACCTCCCTTGCGTTTTTCACTGCATCAAAGATCGTCTGGAAAGATTCATGACCCTTCCAGAGAAGGGTCACCCTGTTCCCGTCGGTAAAGGGGGTCCCGTATATTCGTTCGATCGCTTCTTTCGTAAACGCAGAATGTACAACATTATTTTCCATACTATCATGATTGCCGAAATAGATTTTTCTGTCAATGAAACTAATCGTGGATATTTCCCGGATAAATTAGATAAAGTTAAAAGTTAGATGAATGTAAGCATAAAAAATATCAGAGACCGCGACTACCGATGCGACGCGCTTATCCTTCCGTTCTGCGAGGAAGACGCCGGCGACTATAAGTCAATCGGCCCTTCTGCATCCAGCCTTATCAGGAAAATATTCCGCAAAGAGTTCAGTGGAAAACAGCACGAACTTCTTCTGGTTCCCTCCCCGGCAGATTTCAAACCTGAACGGTTCCTTCTTGTCGGGATCGGAAAAAGAGACGAAGTTTCTCCCGAGAAAGTAAGACAGGCCGGCGGCAAGGCAGCCTCGTATGCGCAGAATCTCGGGTTACGAAACATCGCCCTTTCCACGGAAGTTCTTTCTTCCCTGAAGATCTCTCCTGCAGCGTTTCTTGAAGGAGCGTTGCTCGGAACATACAAGTTCAGGAAGTACCACACGGAAAACGATAAGAAACCTCTCTCGCATATCACCATCCTTTCGAAGGCAAGCCGTGGTCTGCTCGACGAGGTCCGCTCTGTGCAGGTCGTCTCTTCCTCGGTCCTGTTCGCGCGGGATTTAATTAATACCCCTGCGAACGACATGACGCCTTCTCATCTCGCAAGCGTTGCACGTTCTCTGAGAGGGAAAAACCTTTCAGTAAAAATCCTTGAGAAGAGGGATGCAGCGAAACTCGGCATGGGCGCTTATCTCTCTGTTGCGAAAGGCTCGGAGGAGCCTCCTAAATTCATCATACTCCACTATAGGGGCACCACTAAAAAACCCCTCGTCCTTATAGGCAAGTCAATCACCTTCGACAGCGGAGGATTGTCCCTCAAACCTGCCGAGGGGATGGAAAAGATGAAATATGACATGGCAGGGGGCGCTGCGGTGCTCGGCGTTTTCAGGGCCGTCTCTCAATTAAAGCTCCCGGTTCACCTCATCGGGATACTTCCGGCTACCGAGAACCTGCCAGGCGGCTCCGCAACAAAACCGGGGGATGTCATACGCTCAATCGGGGGGAAAACCATCGAAATTGTGAATACCGATGCAGAAGGACGCATGACCCTGGCCGATGCGCTCGGATATGCACAACGGTTCAGGCCTTATGCTATGATAGATATAGCGACCCTTACGGGTGCCTGTGCCATTGCACTCGGTCAAGGGGCTGTCGCGATGATGGGAAACGACAAGGAATTAATGGATACAATCCGGAAAGCAGGCCACATGACATACGAACGGGTATGGGAGATGCCGCTTTTCGATGAATACAGAGAATATATCAAGAGTGATATTGCCGACCTCAAGAATACAGGAGGCAGAGCCGGTTCTCTGTCTACCTCTGCATATTTTCTCAAGGAATTCGCAGGAGAGATACCATGGGTGCACCTCGATATCGCGGGGACTGCCTGGTCCGAAAAAGACAGGCCTTATGTCCCGAAAGGCGCCGCAGGTATCGGAGTAAGGCTTCTCACCAATGTAATCAGGGAGTCAATATGAAACTTTTCAAACTAGTCTTATTGATTTCTGTGCTGTTTTTGCCTTCAATAGCGTTTGCATGGGGTCCATTGACCCATATCTATCTGGGGAATGAAATCCTGGCCTTCGGCTCTCTGATCCCGGCAGGTATATTCGAGGTTATCAGGAGATACAGAAAAGATTTCATCTACGGGAATATCATGGCTGATATTGTCGTCGGGAAAAAATACCTCCCTGAACATAAGAATTCACACAATTGGGACGTTGCCTTCGAGCTTTTCAAGGCAAGCAGAACACGCCAGCAAAAGGCATTTGTGTATGGGTATATGAGTCATCTCGCTGCCGACACGGTAGCGCATAATATTTATACCGCCGACAAAAAGAACTTCGGCCACACGCTCTTCGAACTAAAGGCTGATTGTATCATTGACAAAAAATACTGGCTCCTCGCAAGAGGGATAGACAGAAAAACCCAGCTAAGGAACGACTCATTTCTGGAAAATTCACTCGACAGTTTCATCTTCTCCTTCCGTACAAATAAGAGGATCCTCAAAAGCATGGTATTTCTCTCTGTCTTCAACCGGGAAAAGGTAGGCGATTTCATAGACAGGAACCTGATAACCTCACTGCCGCCAAGAGACAAAATCGAAGGACTCCATGAGGAATCACTGAATAAAATCATAGACCTTTTCCAGAACTGGGAGAAATCCGAAGTCCTGAAGGAAAATCCCAACGGAATCAGTTTACGGAGACGCCTTTTAAAGAAGCAGCTGACCGCTTACCTTTTGAAATCTCATAGAAAACGCATGCTTCAAAATATAAGGTATAACTTATAGAAATGATTAAAACTACCAATAAAATAACAATTTTTCTGCTTAGTGTACTCCTTACCCTGAGTCCGGTAATCGTGCTTGGCTCAGACTCGCCGAGAGATATCATTGAACAAAAATGCAGCACTTGTCAC
>JAKLQR010000013.1 GCA_022013235.1 Thermodesulfovibrionales bacterium
CCATAAATTTATCTTACCATATGTTCTTTCGCTTAAGTTTAAGACGCAAAGGCAGGTGTTTCTTAGATCAGCCCTGAATGAAAAACTCTTTCTGATTCTTATAATGCAAGAAAGTCAGCAAAGGGTGGTCATAAAAAACAGCCACCCTTTGCCTTATTTCTTTATCCAAACAAAATCAGTTGTTCAGGAAACAAGGTACTCGCCTGAATTCTGCGAGTTTCTATCCTCCTGCATCGCCTGATTTCTCGACAGATATGCCTCTGCCTTTCAGTCCGTACATGGTAGAGCTTCCGGTTGACAACAACTCCATTACCTCTTCACTTACCATCGCGGATGCTACTTTCTTGACCTCTGATGCGCCGGCGTCAGGAATTGTCTTCTTCACACCGGTAAGCATGTCCTTGAAATAGAATTTGCTTTTGGCGCCTTTCGAGGCATAGTCTATGATAGCCTGTCTGATGTCTTCATCTCTTCCCATAGTTTTCCACTCCTCTTTGTATTCTTATATACCACCAACAGCCCTGGATACAGCCCATGCATGCTCGGTATACTTGAACTGAGTTGACGTCCTGTATGTATCAACAGCAAGGCGGTAATCGTCCAGGCTCTTCTCTGTGAACGGAATGCCGGTTTTCTCAAAGAATTTCTCCCAGCCGATACGCTCAGCCCAGTCGCCGAGTCTTTCATATTTATTCGCATCCTTTGCCCAGACTTCAACGATGTGTTTCACAACATTCGTCACTTCGGGCCAGCGCGGCATATTGTTCGGAAGCCACGGAATAATTACCTTCGAGAATTTCGGCATGCTGATACGGTTTGAAATCTTGCCGCCGACCAGGATAGCTATGCCGTCGCCCTCAGCGTCTGCTAATGGTAATCCCAGGCACATGGTATAGCAGTTGCCGCAGTACATGCACTTTTCGTTATTGACCGATACGCTCTTCTTTCCTTCCTCGGTGGTAATCGGCTTTATAGCATAGAGAGGACATGCAGCGACAACAAGCGGAATCTCACAGACCTTTCCAAGAACCTCGTGATCGATTGCCGGCGGTTTGCGGTGATAGCCAAGCAGAGCGATATCAGAACAGTGTACAGCGCCGCACATGTTGAGGCAGCATGCCAGAGCTATTCTTAATTTCGCAGGCAGCCTCATGTTTTTGAACTCGTCAAACAATACATCGGCAGTCGCTTTGACCGGACCTGAGGCGTCGGTTGCCGGGGTATGGCAGTGGACCCATCCCTGGGTATGGACAATATTGGACATACTCATTCCTGTTCCGCCTGTCGGGAACTTGAAAGAGCCTCCAACATGTTTTCTGCTGTCGAGATCCGCCTTGAGCGCTTTTGCCTTTGCTTCGTCTTCCAGAATGAATTCAATGTTGTTTCTCGTGGTGAATCTTAAGTAGCCATTGCAGTGCTTGTCCGCAATGTCACAGACCTCACGAATGTGTTCAACCGATATAAGTCGTGGTGCAGCGGCTCTCACGGTAAACGCCTTTTCACCTGTCTCGGAAACATGCACCAAAAGACCCGGCTCCAGTATCCTGTGAGAAACCCATTTCCCGTAATTCCTCCTGATGACAGGCGGCAGCATCTGCCCATAATGACAGGGGCCGATATCAGTTATCCTGCCTTCCTGAGCCTTTTGGGGATTATAATAACCAAGTTTGCCTTTCGACATAACATACCCTCCTTTATATTATCTTGGATGTCTCGTTCTGTAAGCGTTTATATCCCTGTCCCATCCGCCGGGAACCTCTGACTCCTTGAAGAAGACGTACGGATTCGAACGAGGCTCTTTCACCATCTGAGGCATAGGCGGGATTCCGAGTACCTCAATGAATGTCTTCAAGCTGACGCGCTGGATTGTTTCACCGATACGCTCACGGTTCTTGCCTTCCTCAGTCCACCAGTCGAAGACCTTTCTAACGAGGTTTTTCTGGGAATCATATGGTTTGTTTGCATACATAAAAGGTATAGTCAAACATGCCATCTGTGCGCCTTCAAGGATCGGCGCCTTTGCACCGAAGAGGATACTCAAGCCCTGGTCTTTACCTACCCTTAATGCTTCGGGCATGGCGTCTATGCAATGCATACAGCGGTTGCATTCTGCATTGTTGATGCTGAGTTTCTTTCCATCCCACTGCATACAATGGGTAGGACAAAGGTCGATGATTTCCTTCTGGATGTCGAATTTGCCCCAGTCTCTCCCGGCAAATCCTCCGCCGTCAACAGGGATCTTTCCGGCAACATATTCCTGGACCGCATCCTGATTAATACGGATGTCGTCCTTCCACGTGCCGATATATGACATATCCGAACGGGCAATACTGGCAATGCAGCCATTAGGACAACCATCAAACTTGAATTTAAATTTATAGGGGAAAGCGGGCCTGTGCAATTCGTCCTGGAACTCCATAGTCATTTCATAACACATGTCCATGGTGTCGTAACACGCGAACTCACAGCGTGCCTTGCCGATGCAATCAGAAGGGGTACGGAGGTTTCCGCCCGAACCGCCCAGGTCAACGCCGAGGTCATGGGTCAGGTCGAAGAATATAGGCTCTAACTGATCCGAGAACGAACCCAGAATGACCAAGTCTCCGGTAGAACCGTGCAGGTTGGTCAACCCGCTTCCGCGGTATTCTGCGATGTCACAGAAACCTCTCAGCCAGTCAGTTGTATAAAATTTTGCGCTGGGCTGGTTGACGCGGATGGTATGAAAATGCGCAATATTAGGAAATTTTGCCTGCTGGTCGTTATAACGGCCGACAATGCCTCCGCCATAACCGAGAACTCCGACGATACCGCCGTGTTTCCAGTGGGTCTCACCCTCTTTATAGGAAAGCTCCACTATTCCTAACAGATCATCGCAAATATCTGTAGGGATCATGAGATTGTCCTGTCCCAGTTTATGCCTGTGCAAGGCCTCTCTCTTTATGTCGCTCACAAAGCTGGGCCACGGACCTTTTTCTAATTCATCCAACAGTTTACTCTCATGCTTCGCCTTGAAATTCTTCAGCTCATCTTCTGTATAATTCTTCAACTGCTCGTCAGTAAAAATTCTTACATCATCATATTTTCTATGCTCTTTTTCTTCTTTATCCCACAGCTTCTCTTGTCCTGGGACTCCCATTGCTTACCTCCTTGACTGCTTGAGTTTTTTATACGTTCAGGCAAACGAAACGAAACCGACAGTCTGACTTATTCACCCCCTTCCTATGAATGAATATTCACTGAAAATTGTAGACAGAAATATGCCTTTTTCTTTTGGTGAAACTTAAGAAAAGTGTTTAATAATAATCAACTCACTGTATTTTGTCAAGTATAGAATTTTTATAGATAAATCAAATGGATCGCTTAATCTAACTAATAATTAGCACCGAATAATAAGCATATGCTGATTATTATATAATTTGCCGCGCTGTGTTGAAATATCATGGAGATTTTAATTTCCAGCTTTTCCGGTTATTTTGCTTATGGATTCTTCAGCCCATTCTCTCAGGGACTTTGTTATAAATTTTCCGCTACAATAAATAGTTACCGCAGTATCATACAACTGCAATTGTTCAATAAACGGGCGAGCCGGCTTGTGTCCAACCTCTCCCATCGCCCAGACAAGATACCCGAGTATCTCCGCATCAGTGTTTTTAAAAAGTTCAAATATTTTATCCTGAAAAAAATCTACAGATTCAACAATACGCTCCCCGAGACGGCCAA
>JAKLQR010000001.1 GCA_022013235.1 Thermodesulfovibrionales bacterium
TGCCCACGAGATCAGAAATCCGCTCGTATCCCTGGGAGGTTTTGCAAGGAGGCTCGAAAAGAAACTTGACGGCAACCTCAAGGAATATGCCGATATTATTGAAAAGGAAGTCAGCAGACTCGAAGGCATACTCAGCGAAATCCTGAGTTTTGTCAAGGAGACAAGGATCATCAAAGAGATGATCAATCCGCACAAGCTGATGGACGACGTGATCGCACTTGTGAAACCGGATATCGAAGAAAAGGAGATCAGTCTCGTGAGGGACTCCGGCGAAGCAGGGGAACTCTACGTGGACCCGAACAGGATGAGGGAAGCGCTTCTCAATATTATGAGAAATGCGATACAGGCAGTTCAGGACAAAGGGACGATCACCGTGAAAACCTATACGAAAGAGAATGCCTGTATATTCGAGATAACAGATACAGGGAACGGAATTTCTGAAACTGACTTTCCGTTCATATTCGACCCGTTCTTTACCACGAAGAAATCCGGCACCGGCCTTGGTCTGACCATAACTCACCGGATTATCGAAGAACATGAGGGGAGTATCATGGTTGAGAGCAAAACAGGCGCCGGAACAACGTTCAGGATATCTGTGCCGTATAGTGAAGAAAATATAAATACTGCGCGGAAGGAGGGACAAGTGATATGAAGATACTGGTTGTTGATGATGATCTCCATATCCAGCGGCTTTACAAAGAAGAGTTTGAAGACGATGGATATGAGGTGGTTGTGGCTTCAAATGGCAAGGAAGCGCTTGAGATGTTTGAAAAGGAGGACCCTGATATAGTTACCCTCGATATACTCTTGCCGGACATGGACGGTATTCATATACTGAGACAGATGAAAGAGAAGAACCCGAAGATACCGGTCATCATGTCGACAGCGTACGACTACAGGGACGATTTCGCCGTATGGGCATCGGAGGCCTATATCGTGAAATCATCCGACATGGAAGAATTAAAAGCGATGATCAAGAACCTCCTGAACAAGTAGGGTATGTCGCGCAATATCTATCTTGAGAGCACGCCCTTGCAGGAGGCGCTGTCGGCGTGGTCCGGCAGACTCAGGTCGGAAGGGCTGCTTCATCCCCTTGAAGGAGAAAAGATCCCTGTTGCCGATTCTCTCGGCAGGGTGACTGCTGAAGCAGTGATGGCTGTCATCTCCTCCCCTTTCTATCACTCATCCGCAATGGATGGTTATGCGGTACGGTTTTATGATACCTTCGGTGCATCCGAGCGGTCGCCGAAACGGCTGAGAAAAGGAGAACAGGCGGTATATGTCGATACCGGAGACCCCCTCCCCGACGGCTTCAATGCAGTGATAATGATCGAGGATGTAAATATCATAAAGGACCGGCACCCGGAGGGGACCGGGGAGCATTCCATAGAGATCATTTCTTCTGCTACGCCCTGGCAACACATACGGGTGATCGGAGAAGACATTGTCGCAACCGAACTCATACTCCCTGAGAATCAGCGGATACGTCCTGTGGACCTTGGCGCCATACTTGCCGGCGGTCATACCGGGGTGACGGTAAGGAAAAGACCCATGGTTGTGATTATTCCCACCGGAACAGAGATCGTCGAACCCGGAACAGCGCTCAGGAAAGGGGACATCATAGAATCTAACTCGCGGGTGCTCGGAGGCATGGTCACTGAATGGGGCGGTGAATATGTAAGATACCGCATCGTTCCTGACGACCTCGAAGCGCTCAAAGGAGCGATACTCGATGCACATTCCCTGGGTGACGTGATTGTGGTGAATGCCGGCGCATCTGCCGGTTCCGAGGACTATACCGCGCGGGCAATACAGGAACTCGGGGAAGTGATACTCCACGGCGTTAGCATGAAACCGGGGAAACCGGTAATCCTCGGCCTTGTGAAAGGGAAGCCTGTCCTCGGCATCCCCGGATATCCCGTATCGGCGTTTCTTACCCTCAGGCTTTTTGCGAGACCCCTTGTGTATTCTCTTCAGGGCCTTGAGATGCCCGGACCGGAATCGCTCAGGGTCCGGCTGTCAAGACGGGTTGCGTCCCCGCTTGGTCATGAAGAGTTCCTCAGGGTAAAAGTCGGGAAGGTCGGGGATACATTCATTGCGACCCCGGTAAGCCGCGGGGCAGGGGTACTGATGTCCCTTGTACGGGCTGATGGTATCGCGAGGATCCCTGCGCAGTCAGAGGGTCTCGGCGCCGGGACGGAGATAGACATAGAATTATTGAGATCGGCGAGAGAAATTGAAAACACCATCGTCTGCATCGGAAGTCATGATAACGCGCTTGATCTCCTTGCGAACATAATCAGGAAAAGGTATCCCGCGCTCTCTCTTTCATCCGCGCACGTCGGCTCCCTGGGCGGTTTGACGGCGCTCAAACGCGGCGAGGCGCACATGGCCGGCACCCACCTTCTCGACGAGGAAACAGGTGAATACAATATTCCTTTCATAAAACGGTTATTCCCCGATACAAAGGTTGTGCTCATGAATCTCGTCTACCGTGAGCAGGGGCTTCTGGTTCCCAAAGGCAACCCGAAAAACATACGCGGTTTTGAGGATTTGACGAGGAGAGATGTTACCTTTGTAAACAGGCAGACCGGGGCAGGAACACGCCTTTTGACGGATAAATATCTGAAAGACCTGGGGATCAATCAGGCGGATGTCCGGGGTTACGAACGGGAAGAATATACCCATATGGGCGTCGCCTCAGCAGTACTGACCGGAGTCGCAGATACGGGACTCGCTATCCTTGCTTCTGCCGTAGCCTTAAGCCTCGATTTCATTCCGGTGGCGAAGGAACGATACGATATTGCAATCCCGGACAGATTTTTTCAGACCGACATGATCCGGAAACTCATCGGGATCATAAGGGAAGATGCGGAATTGAAAGATATGGTTGCTGCAATGGGAGGATACGACCTGTCCGATATGGGGAAAATCCTGTACGAAGGGTGATTACCCGTCCTGTTCGAAAGTCTTTTCGCCGTCCTTCATTTCCTGGATAAGTCTCTTTGCTCCGATATATCTCTTGATATAATACGGCGTGTCAAGACTGTCGATAGTGACTTTCTTGCTCTTGGAGGAAGCATGGATGAAGAGATTGTTTCCGAGATATATCCCGACATGGGAAGGGAATGAAGCATAGGTTTTGAAGAATACAAGGTCACCGATCGAAAGTTCACTCTTGTTAACAGGATCGCCCTCGGTGAACTGCTGCCGTGCAGACCTCGGAATATTTATCCCGATAAGACTGTAGACTTTCTGGACATACGCAGAACAGTCGATGCCGAACATGCTGTTGCCGCCGAACCGGTAAGGGATATTCAGGAGTTTCTTGGCAAAAACGATAAGTCTGTCGTGGAGTTCCTGCTCCTTTGGTTCAGGTTCATTCTGCGGTTCCTCCTGCATACGTACTCCCTGGGAGAGGATCGTATCATACTGTTTCGGTGTCCGGGGTTCCGGCTCATGCTCGAGGAGGATTTTCTGCCCCGGCTTTAAGGAATCAGAATCGAGATCGTTGATTTCTCTCAGCTCGTCGAGACCGACATCAAACTGTCTCGCGATTCTATACAGACTGTCGCCTTTCCTTACGGTATACGACTGCGGTTTTGTATGTCTGAGGAGAAGTCTCTGCCCGATTCGCAGTATCGATGAATCAAGGTCATTGAGTTCCCTGAGTTCAGAAACCGGCACTGAATATTTTCTCGCTATTGCATGTAAGGTATCACCCTTATCGACCATATGATACACGGAAGTATTCTCATCATGTGTAGCAGGCAGGTTTTCACTGTCCGCATGATCCCTGTCTTTCTCCGTTTCCCGCTTATTTTCAGCCCGGTTTATTGCCTTGCTGCTTTTTCCGTGCGCTTTCTGTTCCGATGACGGAATGGTTAGCTTCATCCCGGGCCTCAATTTTTTGGGCTGGATGTTATTGAGCTTCAGAATATCCTGCACCCGCACATCGAATTTTTTTGCAAGGGTGTACGGATTATCCCCTTTTTTTATTGTGTAGGAAAAATCTGCGAAGCATTGTACTGCGAAGAAGAGCGCAAGAATAAAGACCGTGAAAGAAAGGGATATTTTCCTTGCGGTGAACCTCCCTGTCATGCCGCCTCCTCGCGGATCATCTCTTTGAGAGTGGGTAGTTCGGTGAGGTCTTTCAATCCGAAATACTGCAGAAATTCTCTCGTGGTGCCGTAGAGGAAGGGTCTCCCGGGCGCTTCTTTCCGTCCCATGATCTTGATGAGTCTCTTTTCATAAAGTGTTCTGATGGCACTGTCGGAATTGACTCCCCGGATTTGTTCGATTTCAGCCCGTATTATCGGTTGTTTATATGCGATGATTGCAAGAGTTTCAAGGGAAGGCAGGGAAAGCCTTGATGAGAGGTGGGTAGTTTTGAACTTCTTTATCCATTCACCGTATGCAGGGTTCGTTACCATCTGATATCCGTTTGCGATCTCAACGATCATAAGCCCGGTATTCCGCTCCCTGTATTCCGTTATCAACTCTTCCATGACTATCTTTATCTCGGCCTCCGGAATTTCAAGAATGTCTTTTATCGCAGAGACACCGAGGACCTCTCCGGAAAGAAAAAGCAACGCTTCCAGTACAGATTTTGTATCTCTGTCTTCCATGAATTCCAGCTTAAAATATAGCAGAAACGGCGGTAAAATTCAATTTAATTGTTCTCTGGCCGCGTTTCCCAGTGTTTTTTTATCTTCCTGTCTTTTCTTCTTTCTGTTATAGCCTTTTTTGCCTTTTTTTGATGAAACCGGATGGCTCCGGAGTTTCTTGACCGCCTCAATGGGTAACCGGGGTTTCTTTTTAAGCATTTTTTCAGTACCCGCCTTCATGTGTTCTTTTCCGCACTACGATATTGAGAATAGGAAGATCATAATCTATTATAGAATTTTTCACGCTTCTTTTGATTTGCATCGCTTCCTTGTCCTTTCCAGGAAAAGAGAACGGATGCATTCCATATTCCGGATCGGAAAATATATCATTTTTTCATGCGGTTCGACGCAGTTCGAAGGAAGCCGGGAGAATATAAATTTCCGGGGAAAACTGAAGAAGGGTTTGGCACAAAGAATGCTTCATAAATATATCAAATGCTGCAAGAAAAAACTGGAAATGCATATAAGATAACTAACATTGAAGCAAAAGCTATATTATTATATAATATAAGTTATAAGAAAAAATTGGCGCCGGCAGGGGAAAAAAAGTGAAGAACAGGGAATCGAGACAGAGAGTAAGGGTTGGGGGTGAGATTGATATGCTGAAGCACCTCTTCGACACCACCTCTCAATGCGGATATACCGTATGATACGTCTGCTTATTGCCGATGACCACGCAATTGTCAGGAGAGGACTGAAACAGATAATCTCCGAAACTTCAGATATGTTCGTTGTGGCAGAGGCGAGCAGCGGACTGGAAGCGCTTGATAAATTGGCCGATAACAGTTTTGACGTGGTACTCCTGGATATCTCGATGCCCGGGAAGAGCGGAATGGATGTCCTCAGGCAGTTGAAAAAGAAGAA